>JAVBSA010000344.1:0-5360 GCA_031556915.1 Victivallis sp. | reverse complement strand
TTCCGTTTATTTGTCCAGCGTCAGATCTTTGTCTTTGAGGAGATCGGAGTCGCCGACATGCCCGTCAACCCAGAGTATGTTGATCCGTTTCTGATGAACATACCCGACCCGCAATTCCGTGGCGGTCTTGGGATCGATATTGGCGGTGCCGAATCCGTCGACAACCCGTCCGGTATTGGTCAGCTCCGGGTTGAAATCGACCAGCGCCACCGTGCCGGAGGGATCTTTGATCCGTCTCTCCGCGACATAATTGGGAACCCCGGCCGTCTGGAGCGAACCGAATACGAGCTGATTGGGAATGTAGTTCACGGGGGTTGCGGCCGCCCCGGTTTCAAACGCGTTGGTCAATGCCTGCGCCGCGCTCGCCTGGGAGGGGCACGCATAGACCTTGGGCGTCTTGATATACCGGTAAAAAGTGTTGTACCAGTTCATCTTCGTGCCGGAGAATTTACACATCGGGAACATTCCGCTGTTGGCGTTGGTGTACATCTTGAGCCCCATGCCGAGCTGTTTGAGATTGCTCTTGCAATTGCTGCTTTTGGCCTTTTCGCGGGAGCTGCTGAGAACCGGCAGAAGAATTCCCGCCAGGATGGCGATGATGGCGATCACGACCAGGAGCTCTACCAGGGTGAATTGTTTATTGCGTGACATAAGACCTCACTTTCTTTCCGGCCGGACTGGTTTTTTTGCCGATCAATTTCTCCAACTCACGTCTGGCGAAGGCGATGTGGGCGCCGAGAAGCTTCTGGGCCAGCTTTCCCTTGCCCGCTTCGATCGCGTCGACGATCGCATCGTGTTCCGTGTTGACTTTGCGGTCGTGAACATAGTCATCGACAAGCAGGGGCGGGGTCAGGTTGAAGGTGGTTGAGAGCACCAGGTAGTTGTTCACCAGATCCGGGATCATCGCGGAACCGCAATGATGGCAGATGGCCAGGTGGAATTTACGGTCGGCGATATTGGCTTCCAGCATATTCGCTGCGTTGCGTCGGGCTTCGCAATAGCCGCGCAACTCTTTGATCACCCCGGGTTCCGGCCCGGATTCGATCAGCTTGGCGACGGCGATTCCTTCGAGCGCCTCGCGGATCTCGTAGATCTCGCACAGCTCCGGCACGGTCGCCCGGTGAAGCTCGTAGCCGCTGTTGGCGGTGGCGTCGACCAGCCCGTTCTGGGAAAGCTGGATCAGCGCCTCCCGCACCGGAGTGCGCGAAACCTGGTAACGCTTCGCCAAACCTTCGGTCGTCAGCCGTTCGGACGGCAGGAAACAGCCGTCCTGAATATCTTTGAGAAGCTTCATCCGGACAAATTCGGATGTACTCCCCCGGGTCTTAGCAATCATAATGCGCACCTCCATGGTTTTTTGCAGCTTTCATCATTAATTATAGCGAACTGTATACAGTTTGTCAAGAAAGAATCAATATTTCTTGCAAAAAACTTGACATTCAACATACAATTTGCTATTATTATATTAAACTTGCATCCAAACCAACAATTACAACCGAGGTTTCACTATGAGTCGTTTTTCCGGATTGGTCGCGGCGGGCTACACCCCCATGCACGAAGATGAGACATTGGCGCCGGAGCTGATCGCTCCGCTGCTGGATTACGCGGCGAAACAGAAGTACGCCGGTCTTTTCATCACCGGATCAACCGGGGAATTCACCGCGCTGACCACCGCCGAACGCAAGCTGGTCACTGAAGTGTACCTGAAAGAGAACGCCGGCCGCACGCCGATCATCGTCAACGCCGGCTCCTGTTCCTTCGAAGAGTCGCGCGAACTCATCGCGCACGCGGTCAAACTGGGCGCCGACGCGGTCTGCCTGATGTGCCCCTTTTATTTCCGGCCGGAGACGGTGCGGGACCTTGCCGACTTCGTCAAAAAATGCGCCCCGGCCTGCGAGGGGACTCCGCTCTTTCTCTATTACGCGCCAAGCATCACCTATGTGAAGCTGCCGATGCACGAATTCCTGAACATCATGGCCGAAGAGGTTCCGAACTTCGCGGGCCTCAAATTCACCAATGAGGATCTTTGCGAATACCAGCGCTGCATCGAAGTCTCCCCGAAATTCGACGTGATGTTCGGCCGGGATGAAATGCTCCTCGGCGCCCTGGCGACCGGAGCCCGCGCCGCCGTCGGCACCACATTCAACTACCTCCCGCGGATCTACCGCGGCGTGATCGACGCGTTCCACGCGGGCGACATGCCGGAGGCAAGGAGGTTTATGTCGTTGAGCCACAAAGCGGTGAAAATTTCAGCCCGGTACGGGCTGCCCTCCATCAAGCTCTTCATGAAGTTCGCCGGAATCGACGTCGGCCCGATGCGTTCCCCCGTCGGCCGGATCAGCGCGGAAGCGGAGAAACAGTTCCGGCGTGAGCTCAGCCTCGCCGGGCTGGATGAATACATCGGCTGAAATCCGGGAAGGAAACCGCACGAATGAACGCAATCGACTACCTCGTCATCGCCGGTTATCTCCTGTTGAGCCTCGCGCTCGGCTGCCGGCTCGGGAGAAAGCAGAAAAGTACCGAAGAATATTTTCTCTCCGGCCGCAAGATGAAGTGGTGGCCGATCGCCATCGCGCTGTTCGCCTCGCTGTTCAGTTCGATCAGCTACATCGCCATGCCGGGGGAAGCGTACAACTACGGCTGCACCATGCTCTTGCTCGGCCTGACCGGAATCCTGGCCCTGCCGGTCATGCTGTTCGTCTTCCTGAAGTTCTTCTACAATATGAAGCTCTGGACGATCAACGAATACCTGGAAAACCGTTTCTCCATGCGCATCCGCCTCATCTGCGGCGGTTTGTTCCTGGCGGCCCGGTGTTTTTATCTCGGCGTGGTGCTCTACGCGACAGCGATCCTGCTGGAAAATTCGTTCAACATCCCGGCGTGGGCCGCAATTGTCGTGGTCGGAGTCGTCTCCACCGCCTACACCTATCTCGGCGGAATGGACGCCGTCATCTGGACCGACGTGATGCAGTTCATCGTCTTCGTCGGCGGAATCTTCCTGGTGATCGGTCTCGTCGCCTGGGAAATGCCGGGCGGAGTCGCCGGCATCTGGCAGACCGCCGCGGAACACGGCCGCACCTTCAACATTGCTCCCGAATCCGGGTTCTGGGACCTCAACATGACCGAACGGATCACCTTCTGGCCCATTCTGATCGGGTTGCCCTTCGCCCTCTTCCTCCCCGCGGTCGACCAGGTGAACCTTCAACGCTGCATGACCTGCCGCGATTTCCGGGAAGTGACCCGGGCCATCTGCTGGTCCACGCTCGGCAACTGGCCGATCTGCTTTGTCTTTTACTTCGCGGGGCTCGCGGTCTTCGCCTATTATCAGGTTCTCCACCCGGATCTTCAGAACGGAATGCGCGGCGATCAGGCTTTCTGCCGCTTCGTCTCAACCGCCCTCCCCGCGGGGGCGCGCGGCATCCTGGTCGCCGGCATCCTCGCCGCCGTCATGTCCACCATCAGCGCCATCGAAAACTCGCTGGCGACGGTCTGGGTCAAAGACGTCTATCAGCGCGTCCTGCGCCCCGACAGGGACGATGCCCACTATATGAGAACCGCGAAAATCGCCACCTCGTGCTTCGGCGCGTTCGCCTGCTTCTTCGGCATAGGGGTGCTGGTCATCTTCAAAGGGCGCGACATCCCGCTCCTCGAAGTCTCGAACGTCATCCTCGGGATGCTGGGAACGTTCACCTCGATGATCTTCGCACTCGGTCTCCTGACCTACCGGACCAACGCATCCGGAATGACCGCCGGAATCATCGCCGGAATCCCCGTCACCATCTACACTTATTTCTTCCGCTATCTCCTGGCGGCCCCCGACGAACGCATGAGCTTCCTTATGATCGGAATCTACCCAATGGCAACCATCCTCATCGTCGGTTTTCTCTGGAGTCTCGCGACCGGCGCCCCCCCCGCCTCCAGCAAAAAGTATGTCATCTGGAGCCGCTGGCAACAGGAATGAAACGTTTTTTCACACTTCCCCTTCTTGAAATATCCGATTCAATTTCATGAGTTTCTCCGGGACCAGATGCCACGAGGGATCCTCCGGGCCGCAGCAGGTGCGCAACACGCACCCCCACAGTCCGGCCCGGCGATACTCTTTGACCGCGTATTCGAGCAGATTCCAGTAACGTTCGGAACGTTCCTCCCAGAGCAGCCGGGTGGAACCGCAATAGGTGACTCCTTCGCCCATCACCAGCGGAACGCCGGGGCAGTGCGTTTTGCGAAATTCCAACACCCGGTCCATGCTGTCGGAAATGTTTTGTTTATAATGTTCCAGATTTTCGAGAAGCCGCTGTTCCAGCAGGCGCTCCATCTCCGGCAATCGGGCTTGGTCGAGGTTGCCGTAGAACTGGACCCGGCGGTACCAGTCGGGGGAAGCCGCCGGTTTTCCGCCGCAATCGCGGATGACATCGTCCAGCGTTGCGGAACCGGCGCGCAGGAACCGTAGCGCCGCCCCGGAATCTTCGCCGTCGAAAACGTACCGCCCCTCGAGAACCCGGTAGATGCTCCAGAGCCAGTAAGCGTGGAAATTCCAGACCTGGGCGTTTTCCGGAAACAGTTCCGGCCGGGTACATGGCGTAAATGTGTCGTAACCGAAAAGCAGCCCGGGGTGGCGGGCACGCAGAAAAGAGAGCGCTTTCGAGTGTTCTTCACGGAAACGGGAATAGCCGGTCCTCGTCTCCGGCGACGATTCGCCGTAGCCGCCGACGAACGGGAGGGCGTCGGCTTCGTTGAACACCTCGGCGAACGCGATCCGGCCGGCGTAGCCCCGCTGTTCCAGTTCGACCAGGATCCGGTCGAGAAACTCCGCGAACCGCATGTGCCGTTCGTGCGGCGGAATCGCGAAAAGCTCCCGGTTGACCGCTTCGTCGCAAAACCAGAAGGTATGCAGAAAATACCAGGACGAGAGGATCACATATACATCATGCCGCTTTGCCGCCTCGAACAATTCGAACAATCGCTCGAGCAGATCGCATTCGCCGCCGCCTCCGATGCTGTCCATCTGGCGGATTCCCCTCGTATGGCCCGCAAAGGGAAGAGAGAGGCTCACCGGACCGCGCGGCTTGCCGTCGCGGTCGAAGATCAGCCCCGCCCCGCTTTCACAGCGGATGCAGTTAAAGCCGCGTTCGGCGGTTTCACGCACGCAGCGGTCGATGTCGCGGTAGGCTCCGCCCGGCGGCGTATCCATCAGGAACCAGATCGGGAACAGGATCGAAAGGCGTTCCGGCAGGCGCCCGGGCGGATTGGAACGTTCCATGTGTTTTTCCCTCATGAGCTTCATTTCCTTCATCGTCTTCTTCCTTGTTTATGCGTGAAAGTCGGGTTGAAAACCACGATGTTTTGCTGAATTAACGCCT
>JAVBSA010000509.1:0-2957 GCA_031556915.1 Victivallis sp. | reverse complement strand
AAAGCGGTCCAGTCGGCAAGAGTCTTTTTGCGGAACGCGATCCAGGCGGCGTTGACCGCTTTGTCGGCGAGCCCGGCGGAGAGATTGAAACCGGCCGCCGAGCCGTATTTCTCTTTCAGGAACTCCTCGAACTTGCCGCGGCTGAAGGAATTATCCCAGCTCAAAGAATAGATCGGCTCATTCTGGAGGCAGATGCTGTGAATCACCTCCGGGTGCGGCAATTTCCGCAGTTGGGCGAACATGTCGCGAATGAACGCCGACATCATTTCGCGCGCCTCGGGCCGCAGGATATCGTACTTGAGAAAACCGGAGGAACTCTTCAATTCCGGGTGTTTCTCGAGCCACCAGCCCGGAGCATAGTGCGGCGAGATGAGGAAGCAAAGCTGAAGGTTGTTCCGCCGGCATTCTTCGATCATCGGCACGCGCTCCTTTTCCCAGACGGTGAAATCGGCTTCGAACTCACGGTTTGTTCCCGCTGCCGGGTAGACGCCGCGCGGCCCGAATTCCAGCTGGATGATATTGGCCGCGTATTCCGGAAAGCGCGGCAGGAAGGATCGCATACTCATGAAATGGCCGTAGCCGTCGAACAGAACGGGGCGGCGTTCCCGCTTTCCGGCGGAGCTGACCAGTTCCGCATACGGCCAACCGGAACGGTATTCGACCGATCCCGACACGAAATGCCAGGTCTCCGGCAGCTTGCGCCCTTTTTGGAGTTCGCCGAGCAGGATTTCGAGGTCGTCGAGCGTGGCTTCCGTCTCCGGCATCACCATTTCCAGCCGGGTCACGTAGAGCTGCCGCGCGTTTTCCGCGGCGCGATTCATCCGGTCGCGAAGCTTCGGCAGCATATCGCCGAGCACGGCGAGCGGAACCGAGGCATAGGCGGAGGCGGTTTTACCGGCGTAGAATGCGGCGAATCCCTCCTTGAGTTTGCCGTAACGCGCAAGCGCTGCGCCGAGGCGGGCCGCCTGCTGCTTGAAGGGATCGGATTTCACCCCGGTGAATCCGGCGATCCGCCTGCCGCCGCAGAGAAATGCGACATCGATGTCGCCTTCGGCGAATCCGGCCAGCTCGAAGCTGTAACCGAGATTGAGGATATCGCCCTCTTTCAGCTCGCGGAACGTTCCGAGCGGAACCGTGCGGCGCACGCCGGCACGGCTTTCCAGCACCGCCTCGACGGCGGCGCCCGGCGTCAAACCCGCCGCGACGAATTCCCCCCGGAACGCATCGGGAGAAACCAGACTGCCCGTTTTCACCCCGCCGACCGGTTCGGAACCGGTCAGGAGGGCGCGGATATAGGAAGAGGCATACTTCGCATCATGGAGTCCGGGCGTCAGAAAAAAGACCTCCCGTTGTCCCGGAGCGTCGACGGAATTGAACGCCGCCGTAAAAGTGAAATAACGTTGTTCCGGGAAGCGGATTGCCGGGAGCAATTCCCAGTTCAGGCGGATCGCGGCGAAGTAACCGGTTTTCGTGCGGGAGCCGGCACTTTCGAACTTGCCGGCGGGCAGTTCCGCATTCTCCGTCCAGCTCCAGGTATGCACGGCGGAGTTTTCGCCGACGGAGAGGCCGAATTCGAAATCGCTCTCCAGCGGCCCGGTTCCCGATTTGCCCGCCTGGTCGATGCGGATCTGAACGCTGTCTCCCTGCCACATCAATTCACCGGCATTGAGGTTCGGGGTGGAATCCTTCGCTTCCACGAAGAAGATCAGCCCCTTTTCATCGTATGCTGCGCCGACCCGGCCCGCAAATCCTCCCGGCCCCGGCAGTTTCCCGCCGGAGGCGTTCGCGGCGGAAGCCGGCACTGTGAGCGCGGGCACTTCTTTGGGAATCGCCGTAAGCCCGGCGAGGGAACGGTCGAATTTTCCGACGGTCCAGACCTTGTTCCGCTGGAATTCGGCCGGGGGAATCACTTTCTTCATTTCCTCGCAGACCACCAGGTCGTCGAGCAGAATTTCTTCGCACAGATCTTCGGTGATAATGACAAAGGGGGCTTTGCCGTCATTTTCGATCTGTTCGGGTTTCAGGGTGAAGGAAAAACGGAATTCACTCCACTCCGGCGTGATCGCAGGCGGCCGGTAACGGGTGCTCCAGCCTTTGCCGATGCAGAACAGCGGCACCTGGGCGTTTTTGCCCTTGATCCGGCCGGTCAGCTCGTAGGAGACGCCGGGTTGAAAGCGGACGCGCTGAAAAAGCTGCCCGTAGACATTCGGCTTGCGCAAGGAACCGTTGTTGATGAAAAGCGCCTGGTTGCCTTCGAATGCCTCCCGGTTGTCGAGCGTCATCCGCGCCTCGGCCCCGTTGGCGCGTGCGAACTCCCAGCCTTCGGGGATTCCGCCCGCGCGGCCGGCCTCAAACGATCCGTTGAACAGGAGATTGTTCCTGGAAACGCCCGGAACGGACGCCGGCGTCACGGAGAGATCGGTCAATTCGATCCCGTCGATGATTCCCTCTGCGATCACGACCAGGAGCGCCTCGCCTTTCTCGTTCAGCTGATCCTCTTTCAGGGTAAATTGAAACCGGAACATCTTCTCCGTTGGCTCCGGTTTGACGGCGAAACGGGTCCGCCAGTCTTTGCCGACGGCGAAGGTGAAACTGCCGCTCTTTCCCTTCGCGCGGCAGGCTAGAACGTAGTTGACGCCCGGCTCCGCCTTGAACGGCTGGTGAAGCGCGCCGAAAACATTCGGCGTTCTCGGGCTGCGGCCGGTGATCCGGAGAGTCGCCCCCACCTTCTGCATTTCGACCTCGGCATTCCCGGACTTGGCGAAATGCCATCCGTCCGGGACTCCCCAGTCGGCCCCTTTGGCGAAGTCCCCGTTCCTCAGCAGCTCCTGCGCACCGCCGGCTGCGAGGAGACAAAGAAGCCCCGCGCACAAACACTCCTTGAATCCCATGGATGATCTTTCCGCTTAAAGGTTGACTTCGCCGCCTTCGGCGGAAAAGAGTTTCGTGTAACGCCA
>JAVBSA010000178.1:0-7217 GCA_031556915.1 Victivallis sp. | reverse complement strand
GTCTTCGGCGGCTTCCCGTTCCTTGGGCGGGGGAACAACGGCTGTGTCAATGGTGATTCCGGGATTGTTCCATGCCGCTTGCAGACCGGCGTTATCCTGATAAGCGTTCTTGAGCCAATTCCGGAACGCGTCAGTGGCCCGGGGCGAATAATCGATCCAGCCGCTTGTGGCGCCCCACCAGAACCACTCCGACGTTTCGCCGCCCGCCGGCAGATAACCGGCGATATGGGGAGCCAGGGGGGATTTGTCCAGGTGGCGAATCAGGTCTTCGAGCATTTCGCAAACATCATTGAGCCATTTTTCGGAACTCAGCGACGCTTGCGGAGCTTTGCGGCCGGAAGGGTTTTGCGCCAGTTCCTCCGGATGAAGGGCGATCCACCAGTTGGGGACGTTGAGCTTGATCCGAAGGATCAGACGGGCTTTGGGGTTCGCATCGACCATCGCCCGCAGCCGGGCTTCGATTTTGGCGAAATCGTATTGGCGCGGCGCGAGCCACCAGCCGGTGCAATTGTTCCCCCATGTCATCCACGGCCATAGGACTTCGCTGTAGTAATCGACTCCGGCCGCGGCGAAATCGCGCGACACTTTGAAGACGCCTTCGTTGTCCGCGCCGGGATAAGGCATCATGCACATTCCCGGTTCGAGCTTGCCGTCGCGGGTCATCGCCATGACCCCTTTGTGTGGAACGATTCTCATTTCGGGCGGATTGGATCCGAGATCGGAAACCGGCAATTGCGCTTCATACTGCTTCACCAGCTCCAGTTTCCGGGAGAAAGTCGCGTCGTATTCCTGCCGGTGAAGCTCCATGGAGGATTGGATGGCAATCTTTTTTTCCGGATAGAGCGGACGTTCCTCATCATAAATCCGCTGAATCGCGTTGCCGGTCAAGGGTTGATTGTAGAATTTCAGCCGGTCCATCAAACCGTCCAGCGAAAAACCTTTGCCCCCCTGATGGTCTTCCCCGTAACCGATCCGCAGCACGGCGTCGCTGACGGGCAATTGTTTCTCGGTGACGCCTTCGGATACCAGTTCCCCATTGAGATAGAGGGAGATGCGTCCGCGATTGAATACGGCTGCAAGAAAATTCCAATGATCGGGCCGCAGTTGCTTGAACTCTTTGAGCGGAATCGCTCCTTTGCCCGGAACATTAAAATGAAAGGCGTTTTTGAGAATTCCCCGCCATTCCCCGTTTTTATTCATAAACCCGAATTCCGGCACCATCGACGTGAACCCGAATTTGAAATCAACTTGCTGCGGAACGGCGTTGCGGCGGCTTTTGAACACAACCTGCCGATAACTTTCGTTATTTCCGCGCGGCATCACCCAGGCGCAGATCGTGAGCGCATTCGGATTCCAGGCGATTCCGGAGTTTTCAACGTCGGTCAGGAGCTGCTCGGTATCCGCGTGTAACGCATTGTTTTCCAGATTGTATTTGGCGTTGGGGACGAGCGGATTGTCGGTTCCACACATCTCGAACTGCGGAACCGGCGGTGTTTGATCGCCGGCCGGCTTCCGTTCAAGAAGTGCGGTGTGCATGGCCGCCGAGACATTTTTCAAGGCGGCGGCGGGCAGGATGGAACGGTAGATGGCTATCTGCCCGATCTCGCCTTCGAAATCCATGCCGTCCGCGCCGCCGGCCAACTCGCCAAAGCCGATTTTGAATGTTTTATCGCAAGCGGGGATCCGGGGAAATGTGTTTTTGTCGTCTGCAACGGTCACGCCGTTCAAGTCAACTTTCAGTGTGGAACCGTCGAAACGGACGGCGAGAATATTCCATTCATTCAGTTTCGCCTTGGGGAAATCCGCCAACGATGAAATCTTTCTGCCGCAAAATTCCACAGTGTCCCTGTTGCGCAGCAGACCGATCCATTCTCCTTTGGCAGTCATGAAACTGAACTGCGGAACTCCGTCGTAAAGGCTCAGCGACAGGGCGACCTGCTGCGGTTTCACGCCGCGATTTCCCTTGAACAACAGCTGCCGGTAGCCGGTGAGCGCGACGGGCTTGAATCCCGCAACGATGGTGAACGGCGCGGCAATCTGAACGTTCGGCTCCGCTTTTTCCGCCGGAATCTCCGGGAAACGGACCTCCCAGACGGGAGCGGGAGCCGCGTTCAGCGCCCCCCCCGCCAGAAGAAGCAATGCAAGAGTGAATATCTTCATCGGTAAATGTTCCATGCTTTATAGGCTTCGGTTCCGGAGGCGATATAGACTTCGTTCCAGCGCAGGAGCTTCACGTGGCCGTCAATGAAATTGACGTTGACATGGGTATTATTGTCCCCGTGCCGGTAGGCGACCGCGGAATGAGCCGTCGTCGCCGGGATATCCAGAGTGCTCCAGTAGCCCACCGAGGAAGAGGGATCGGCATAGACGTTGCTTGCATCCGCATTACGGTAGGTCTGCCAGTTCCGGCTTTCCAGAAACAGATAGCGGGCGGAGGGATGCTTGACCTTGGTCAATTTGTAGATCAGATTGTCCCAAGGCACATCACCGCTGACGTAGGGTTGAAAATTCATGGCGTAATTGTTGCGGATGCGGGTCGGCCGGACTTCCGAAGGGCAGGCCAGGCCGGGAGAGACAGTCCAATCATCCCCCTCGACAAAATCGGAAGATGCCGTCGCTCCGATGATTTTCCGGAAAACGGAGTTGACGGACCAGTACGTAACGAACGTTCCGTTTTTAATTCTCCCCGGTACACAGTAATCGTTGTTGTCGGCGGCATACAACATATTACCCGTTCCATAAGTCTTCAGGTTGTTTGTACATTGGATCGCTTTGGCGCGTCCCCGGGATTTACTCAGCGCGGGCAGCAGCATGGAAGCGAGGATGGCGATGATTGCGATCACGACCAGCAACTCAATCAGTGTGAAAATCTTGCGCATGGTAAGCCTCCTTACAGATTTTTGATTAAGGGACGGTACTTTTTGAGATAGGCCGCGTTGAACTCGTCGCCGCCGGGGGCGTTGGCGCTGCGCCAGACGGGCGGCACAATTCCGCGCTCGACGCACTGGCGAACGCATTCGATCTCGAGCCAGTGGGCGATGGCGAAATCCACCACGTTCGACACCGGCGCAATCGCGCTGTCGAATCCCGGCACCTTCACCGCCGCGTCGCCCACGGGATTGTAGTCGTCGATACAGACGTCGGCAAGTTCGAAAAGGTTCTTTTTCGAGCTGTGGCGGATGAAGTGGTCGGGCGGCATTTCATCCTGCCAGTACGAACTCGAAACGGCGATGATCTTTGCCCCCGCCTTCTTCGCTTCGAGCGCCGCGTCGATGGTGGCCGCGTTGATGCCGATGTTGTGGAAAATGATGAGCAAATCATCTTTTTGCAGATCATAATACTTCATGATCGCCGCGCCGTAGTTTTCGGTACGCTCAAGTTCGAGGTATTTGAGCGCCTGGTTGAAGACTGAGAGCCCGGTTTCCATGATGGGGTTGATGTTGGCGAGCCCCCCGGCGCGGAAGAACATTTCACCCATGACGAGCGTGGTGTGGCCGCCGCCGCCGTAGACGCCGATCAGCCGGTCCGCTTCGATGGCGTCCGCCATCAGTTTGCCCGCCGCCTCGATGTTCGCCGACTGTTTCTCTTTCACTTCGCGGAGGTTCGCAACGATGCTCTCCAGATAACCGAAGTCGTTCAGCATGATTTGTTTTCCTTCAATACGCGTTTGTAATTTTCCCCGATCCGGTCCCATAATTTGATGGCGTCGGGTGCGGCGAGCGCGGTTCCGTATCCGCCGCGGTAGGTCCAGGCGGAAAGACGGTCAACCCCCAGTTTTTCGTACAGTTCCACCACCTGATCCACCATTTTGAAGTCGTTCGGCTGTTTGTAATAGCCCATCAGCCAGCGTTCGGATTTTTTGTTGTATTTCTTGGCGGCGGCAACCGTCCGGCGGGTGATCTCCTCGAAGAAACTCCAGGGGAGTTCCCAGTTGATGATCGTCGTCGAGAAGACGTCGAAATACGGACACGCCGCCACGGCATCCCAGTCGTCATACCCGCGCAACTCCATCATATAGTAGGTGTTGAGGGTGGCGTGAACGCAGCAGGTGATCTCCTGCGCGGGGTCGAGCTCCTTGATCTTGCGCGAAGTCTCCGACAGGATCTGCAATGCTTCGCGGCGGCGGAAGAGACGCACGTCGTCATTGATGATTTTCGGCATTTCATAGCCGTAGTAATCCTGAAATTTCTTTTGACAGACCGGGCAGCGGCAGCTCCAGTCGTCGCCCGCGCCGCCGGTGATGGAGGCGTAGGATTTGGGCAATGCGTAATGGGGTTCGTCCCAGAAGAAGCCGTCCGCCCCGGCTTCGCGCGTCAGCGTCAGGCAGAAGCGCTCGAAGTAGTCGCGGAAGCTCGGCGTGTTGAAACAGGCGGCGTTGAGTTTCTCGCCGGTCAGCGCCGACACCTGCCGGTTTTCAATGTTGTTCTGAAGGAACAAACTCACCTGTTCGCCGCCGAAGAATTTACCGATGCCCCACGGATCGATGACCGCCTTCAGGCCCGCTTCATGCGCCGCCTCGACGATTCGCGGCAGGTTCGGCCGCCAGAAATCGAAGTCGAATTCCGTGACCGCCAGATATACGGTATTGCAGCCGTGCGCCCGCATCTCCTCAAAATCCTTCCGGGCGTGTTCCACATAGGTCATGCCGTAATAACTGATTGCCGTCTGCGTGATTGCCATTTCTCTCCTTGGGAATTTCTTTAATTGAAAATTGAAAATTGAAAATTGAAAATTGAAAATTGAAAATTGAAAATTAGAAAAAATACCTTATGCCCCTGTTGTTGGAACGCTGCTCCCTCTCCCCCATTTTCCATTTTCCATTTTCCATTTTCCATTCTCAATAAGTGCTTTCGCGCACAACCAGGCGCGGGGCGATGTGGTTTACCGAGGGCGGAAATTCATTCTCCGCCTTGATCCGCCTCAACAGGATATCGATGGCGTTTTCGACGATCTGCGAAACCGGGTAATCGATGCTGGAGAGAGAGGGATACACTTCGGAGGCGATCGGCAGGTTGTCCATGCCGACGACCGCGATATCACGGGGAATTTCCAGGTGGTTGAGGCGCGCGGTGCGCATGATCCGCAATGCAAGCAGATCGTGATAACAGAACACGCCGATCTTCTGCCCGGCCTCCGGAATCTTGAAATCGTCGGTCTCGTTAAGATAGAGAGTCGCTTCGGGCGGCAGAACGATTCCGCGTTGGCTGAGTTCGAAAATGAATCCGTCCCGCCGCAGGTCGGTATGGAAATTGGAGAGTCCGGCATACAGGAACCGGCGGCAGCCCTGGGTGATCAGATGCTGCGCCGCGATCCGGCCCGCCTCGAAGTCATGAACCATGACGACGTCGCAATCGACTTCCTTGACCCGGCGTCCGATCAGGACGAAGGGAAGCGGTGAATTGCGGAGCGTTCCGGCCGAGTCTTCATCGTGCGCGGGAGCGATCAGGAAACCGTCGACGCCGAAGGTCTGAAGCATGGCGAGCTGGCTGCGTTCATGTTCGCAGTTGTAATCGCTCCCGGCTGAAACAACTTCGAGCCCACGCCGCCTGCCGCTCAGTTCGGCGGCGTTGATCAACCGTGAAAAGAAGGGGTTGTCGACATTGGTGACGAGAAGCGCGATCCGGTGCGGTGTCTTGGCGGAATCGGCCTGCCGCCGGGAAACGATCCTGAGCCGTTTGTGCCGGGAAATCAGCACGCCCTCTTCTTTGAGGCGGTTCACGATTTTCTGCGCGGTGGCGAGGGAAATTCCGAATTCGTCGGCCATTTTCCGCACGGTCATGAAAGGTTCGCCGGGGATCCCGTATTCTCCCCGGTGGATTTCGTCCTGCAGCTGTTTGAAGATGCTGTCCTGCTTATTGTTGACGGCGACATAGCTCATAAGGATGCCTCGTTGATTGCTCTATACTTTAATTATAGGAGTTCTATAACAACTAAGCAATATGCCTATAACAACTTTTTTAGGAATATTTTACTGTCCAAGCTCATCAAGACGCTCTGTCCGACAAGTCCAATACTCTTCATTTAAAAGAACCACGAAATACACGAAATACACGAAAAAAATCAAAACGAAATTTTTCCCTCTCCCCTTTCGTGTTTTTCGTGTATTTCGTGGTCAAAAAAATGGCATTACCAGTTAAGTGAAGAGCATTGGTCCGACAAGTCCGACAAGTCCGACAAGTCCGACAAGTCCGACTTTGCGTATCGCCTGTGGCCGGGACCATGCAAGCGCGCCAGCGTAAAACCAACTTTGCCTCGCCATATTTTCCGCGATTTTGCTGGAAAAACAGTCGGGCGTGTGATATCTTAAAAAAACGTTCAACCCGGGAAAATCTTATGGCCGACGACGAATTCGATCTTTTCAACTATCAGGAGACTGTGCCCGCCCCCGCTCCCGAAGTTTCTTCGGCTGTTCCCCGTTTACGCCATGCCGATTACCTTCAGATGTCGGTCGGGTTTCTTGCTTCGCTCAATCCGGATGCGTTGGCTGTGTCCGTGCCGGTGCGCCGCTTCAAGTATCAGGTGACCGCCGCTGCGTTCTGGCGTTCGGAACGGGTTCGCTGCCGCGATATCGCCCGTACCGCCGTCGTTGTTTTCTTTGAACATTTTGAAAACTGTTTCTGCGATTGCGCCGACCGTGAAGCTTTGTTGGCGCGCCTTCATCAACTTCGCACCGAAAAGGAACAGTTGGAAGCCGATATCCGAAAGAACGAGCCGGAACTTGCTTCGACCGACGATTTGTTCAGCGAGTTGCGTTCCTGGGATTACGCGGCTACTTCGAATCCGGCTTACCGCCGGCTTCTCCGCAAATACGAGCGGCTTCAACACGCGCTCCATCAGGGCAGCCGGTTGGAACGCATCCGCCATGCGGGTGTTGCCGACCTTTGTTACCTGACTGTTCCGGAGGGGTTGGTTGCGCCGGATGAAATCGCGGCGGGCTGGGGGCTTGTCTACCTGAAGGAGGACCGCTCTTTCGAGCTCGTGCGCGAACCGGAGACGCAGCCTGCGGTCGATGCGGAGTCCCGCCGGTTTCTGGCGGCGAACATTGCGATTGCGGCGACGGAGGCGGCGTTGTTTCAGAGCGGCGTGCAGAAGCGCGGGAAAACGGTGAGTTTTCGCCGCCCGCCGAAGCGCCGATTGAAGACGCTGTAGTAGGGAGGCGAAGCCGACCGGGTCCAGGGCCTTTCGGCCCTGGCGGGTTTGCAAAGGGCGCGTAGCCC
>JAVBSA010000475.1:0-8132 GCA_031556915.1 Victivallis sp. | reverse complement strand
GGCGAAGACGCAATGGCTGTCGGCATCTTTGCGGACATGGTGCTCCCCGGGAATCTCGGAGGGGCCGAAGCACTCCTCGAAATTCGCGGGGGCGCCTGGAATCCGGCGTGCCAGAAGTTCCCGCGCCTCCTTTTCGGAGATGGGAATCGCGAATTTGTCGCAGCAGCCGAATTCGCAGCAGTGACAGCTGAAATGCTGATCCGGGTAAAAGTCCATCCGCCGGCTATTTCCCTTTTACGCTCCAGTTCCCGGCGGCGTCCTGAACGAGAGTGCCTTCGTCGGCGCGGTCGTGGGTGCGGACCGCCCAGCGCTGGGCGACAGCTTCGAGGGTGATGTTCTCTTTTTTGGCGACGCTCTCGAAGACTTCGCGGCGGTCGTTGTTTTCGGCGTCGACCACTTTTTTGACCGGGTCGCTGAGGGTTCCCCGGGCCTCGAGAAGGCCGGCATTGTTTTCGCCGATCAGGAGCGCGCTTTTCCACGCCTTGATCTGGTCGCGCCGGGCGCGGCGGCGTTCACGGACATCTTTGCTGTTGGCGTCGGCTTTGGCGTCGTCGGGGGCGACGAGTGCTTTGTTGAGCTCCTGATCGACCACCTTGAGGTTGATGTCGACCGTCATCTGAATCGGTTTGACGGTGATTTCGTTTTGTGTTTTGATGGTCGGCGTGCACCCCGCTGCGAGAGCGAGCGCGCAAATTCCGGCGGAAGCGGACAGGATCGGTTTCATATTAATTCTCCGTGTTGTCAGCACCCCATGTGGGGCGCTGTAGTTTGTCGATGTATTCGAGTCCGGCCCGGGCCTGGGCGACCCGCTGTTCTTCGATCAGGAGCAGCAGTTGCCGGAGCATGTCGTTGTGCGATTCACAGGTGAATAGATTGCGGAGCCCCATCCATTGGGCGAGCGTGGCCGGATCTTCCGGCAAGCGGGTTGTGTCGACGGCGATGGAACCGCGCAGATAACCTTCGCCGTACCGGGTGCACCAGCTTTCAAAGAGTTCCTGAAGACGGCCGGCGTCATTCAAGGGTTCGCTGATCTCTTCGAGATAGGCGAGGAAATCGACGCGTTCGGTTCCCGCCAGCAGGCGGATTCGGCTGCCGTTGTATTCCACTTGGTAAGGGGCGATTTCCAGGGCGAAAATGCCATTGCGGTCGAAGGAAACGCGCGGCATATAACCGGTCCACCAGGTGGCCGGCCGGTTCGGGAACGAGGGAAAGTAGAAGTTGCCGGGGCAGTAGACGATCGGCACGCCGTTGTAAAGCTCGATTCCTTCCGGGCAATGGGTGTGGCAGTTGAACACCATGCTTGCCCCCGCGTCGGCGAAGGCGCGGTAGGTTTTCTGCATTCGGGGGGAGGGGAAGGGGTTGTATTCGTGCCCGCCGTGAATGGCGATCCACACCTGATCGGCCTCTTTGCGGCAAGCGCGGATCGCCTCGATGTCGTCGAGAACCGAAAGGGGGGCGGCGCCCGGTTTGTCCCGGCCCGCCATCCCGAACTCGTTTTCGGCCCGGTTGAGGAGCGCGATCCGGATTCCGTTGCATTCGAGGAAAAGGGGCGCATTTGCTTCAACGGAATTTTTTCCGGCTCCGACGGTTCGGGCCCCGGTTTGTTTCAGGATGTCCATCGTTTCGATGACGGCACAGGTTCCCTGGTCGCCGGTATGGTTGTTGCCGAGAAGCGCGACGTCGATTCCGAGCTCGTTGATGACCGCCGCGGCAGCGGGATCGCAGTTGAGATTGGGGCCGCTTTTGCAAATGGGTTTCTCGTTCCGGGTGAGCGGCGTCTCCCATTGGATGATTTTGAGGTCGCTTTCGGTGATGAAGGGTTTCACCTCCCGGAAGATGGTCGGGGCCAGACCCTGCCGGAGAAGTTCCGTGCCTTCGGCTTTCGGGCAGCAATCGCCCAGGAATACGGCCGTGGCGGTGTTGCCTTGCGCTTCCCGGAACGTTATTTTACCGTCTTGGAACATCATTCTCTTCTTGCCTCACTTTAGAAGATTGTTCAAATTCAACAGCCCCTGCAGCGGGAGCCGCGTATTCAAATTCAATTGAATTCCCTCGAAATGCGCCTTGGAATTCGGGTCGCGCGTGAGCTGGCCTGAATCGCCGTCGTAGGAGAAGGGAAGCGGTTTGTTGGGTTTGCCGTCGAATTGGAGGGAAACGAGCAGATCGCCCGTGGCGCGTTCGGTGTCGAAATTCATCTTTGCCCAGCTGTAACTGAAATCCCGCAGCGCTTCGGTGGCGAAGTCGAGCTGGGTGTGGCGGAGCGCCGCTTCATCGAGGTTGCCGACCAGCTTTTCGGGGTTGGTGATGAGAATCGTGTTGACCGTTCCGGGGCGGCTGTAAAGATAGCTTGAATCGATGATGATTCCGCGCTGGCGGCTGTAGGAGAAGGGAATCTTGCCGAAGAGCGCGCCTTCCCCCGTCGCATTGCCGAGATTGAGCTGTTTGACGATCCGGGACAGCTGAAGGTTTTCGCAGAAAAGAGAGCTTTTGATCGAAAGATTGTCCGGCTTCATCGGGTTGACTCCAATCGAGTGGAGCATCAGCGTGCCGCCGCACCATCCACCTTCGATCCGCTCGAAATCGATCTGCTCCCGCGAAGCGATTTCGAAGATGACGCGGATGTCTTCAAACGTGAAATTCCCCGCTTTCAGCGAACCGACGCGGAAATCCTGGTTGCCCGGGGTGACGAACTTCAACAGGTCGGTGAACCGCAACTTCAGCCGGATGTCTTCGGCGTGCAGTTTCTTCGCCTCCCAATCCGCCTTGCCCTTTTCGAGCAGGAGCTGGATGCCGGTGGCGAGCTCGCCGTTTTCCACCTTGGCCGCGCCGCCGAGCGAGACGACGCCCGAAACGTTGACTCCGGCCAATTTTGGGATATAGCTGCCGAGATCGATCGGTTGTTCCGGCGTCCAGGGGGGCAAGTTGAGCTCGAAAAGCATGTCCGGCATCTGCCCCGCGCGCGGCGTGACGCCGCCCCGGAAATCGACCCGGGCGCCGGGCAGGATCTTGTTGACGAACGTGCCGCCGAGCTTCATCTCGCCGCCGCCGGTGTGGAAGGTGCTTGCGGCGCTGCCCAGAAGTTTCCCGGCATAGCGGACTGAGCCGAAATGAAGCGCGGCGGGGTGGGCCTCGTCGAAGGGGAGGGGGATGGCAAGGCGGATCTCTTCCGCGTCGATTTTGAATTTCGGGTTGACAAGACGCATCCCTTCCGCAATAAGCGTGCGGTCCGCCAGCCGGAGCTGCGGCACGTCGAGTGTGTAGCCGTAGGCATCGATCGTGCCCGATTCAGCCTTGAATTCGAGGTCGGTGATTTGGGGCTTCTCCCCGGGGCGGCGGGTCAGGACGCACTTCCATTCCGCCGGGCGGGCGAAGGTGCTTTTCACCGTTCCCTTGTTGAAGGTGAAGACGGGGGGCGCGGCCGATCCCGCCAGGATTGCGGTCAGTTCGTTTGATTTGTAACGCAGGTCGATGTTCTGGGTGAGCTTGAGCACTTCCGTGAATTCAACCGGCAAATTCCGCGGGTCGAGTTCGGCGTCGATCCTGCCTGAAAGCTGAAAGCTGTCGCCGGAGCGTCTCCCCACGGCGTCGAATTTTAACCTGGCTCCGCCGCCCACCGATATTCCGGCGAGGTCGGCAAAGGTGGCCAGCCGCAACTGCCGCGTTCCGCCGGAAACGGCGAAGGCGGAGATTTCCGCGTCATAGTTCCCCGTCAGCTCCAGCGACTGCCCGCGGAACGAGAGGTCGAGATCGGCTGAAATCTGTTTCCAGGCGCCGTCGGCGGAGGTTATTTCCGCGTTGAGCGGAAACGTCAGGAGCTTCCCCCCCATATCGAGATGGAGCCGGATGTCGCGCAGATGGATTTTATGGAGCGTCACAACCGGTTCCCCCGGCTTTTTCGGTTTGGCGGCGTTTCTTTGCAGCGCCGCCAGGAGGTTGTCGAGATCGAAACCGGAAATGTCGAGTTTTCCGTCGCGCAGTGCTACATGGATGTCGCCGCCTGCAACAGTCAAGGTGCTGATATTGAGAATTTTGCGGAAGCGCAGATGCGCGTCGTAATCCGCCCGGACCGAATCGATGCGGAGCGTCTTGCCGTCTGAGCCCGTGAGGGTGAAGTTTTCGAGGTCCAGCCCCGCGAGGCCGAGGCGGCGGACGCGGAAACCGGTCCGGTTGAGGCCGAAACTCTCTCGCAGAATTTCATCCGTCAATTTCTCGGCATAACCGGGCAGGGCATAGTTCCAGAGAAAAAGCGCGATTGCGCCGAGAATCAGAAACACGCCGGCTGTCCAAAGAAGGACGCGGCCGGTTTTTCGGGCGATTTTACGGTAGTCCGGCATTACAATTATTTCCCTATGCAGAAGCGGCTGAAGATGTTGTCGAGAATATCCGGCTCGATGGTTTTGCCGGTGATTTCGCCGATGCGGTTCATTGCGCTGCGGAGCCCGATGGCGGCAAGTTCAAAATCCTCTTCGCGGAACCGTTCCCCGGCCTCGGGCAGGTAGGAGCCGGCCTCTTCGAGCAGCCGCGCGGCGCGGGCGTTGACCGCGACTTCCGGCGTGGCGGGGCGGGGCGAGTCGGCCACGATCCGGGCGAAAGCGTCTTTGAGAGAGTCGATTCCTTCGCCGGTCACGGCTGAAACGGTCACGACCGGGCCGGGGATACCGGGCAGTACGCGCTCCGGCGCGAGGTCGCGCTTGTTCCAGACGGCGATGCGGTTGGGGGAATCTGTGAGGTTCATTTCCGCAATTTCCGCCTCGAGGTCTTCGCCCGAGGCGTCGAGCAGATAGAACGTCACGTGGGCCGAGGCGATGGATTTGCGGCTCCGTTCGACGCCGAGCCGTTCGATGGGGTCGAAGCTGTCGCGCAACCCCGCCGTGTCGGTGAGCTTGACGGGGAGCCCGCGGATCACGGTGTGCGCTTCGACCGTGTCGCGCGTCGTACCCGGAATCGCGCTCACGATCGCCCGCTCGAACCCGAGCAGGAGATTGAGCAAGCTCGATTTGCCGGTGTTGGGCCGCCCGGCGAGCACCAGCTCCACGCCGTCGCGGAGCGCGCCGCCGATGTCGCGGGTGTCGTACAGGGCCTTGATCCGGCGGCCGAGGCATTCGATTTTTTCCGGGACTTCGGCGTCCCAGGAAAGTTCTTCTTCGGGGAAATCGAGATGCGACTCGCATTCTGCCCGCAATTCATTGAGTTCGTCGTAAAGTTCGTCGAGTTTGCGCGAGAGCGCGCCGGCAAGCTGTTTCTCCGCCACCTTGAAGGCGAGGTCGCTCCCGGCGGTGATGACGTCGTTCACCGCTTCGGCCTGGGTGAGGTCGAGCTTGCCGTTGACGAAGGCGCGGAAGGTGAATTCGCCCGGTTCCGCCAGGCGGCACCCCGCTTCGAAAACCAGTTTGAGCGCGTTGTTCGCCGCCGATTGCCCGCCGTGGCAGTGAAGCTCGACCACGTCGTCGCCGGTGTAGCTGTGGGGGCCGGGCATGTAGACGGAAAGCGCGGAATCCAGCCCGACGGAGCCGAGAAGCATCTGCCGCCGGTGGGCGTAATCGAGCTTTCGTTTCCCCTGCCAGACCTTTTTGCCGATCAGCAGCGCGTCGGGACCGGAAATGCGGATAATGGAGACCGCCCCGCCGATTCCGGTCGCCGGAGCCGCGATATTGTCAAAGGTATTCATGATGTTGACAATATAGCATCGCGGAGGCGGAAAATCAATTTGCCGAACCGTCTGCAAAACCATTTTTCCGCTTTTGCGATTGGCTTTATTCGGAAAAATGTTCAAACATTGTTAAAGTTTTCCAAAATGGTTTGAAAAATAGAACTTTTTATTCTATCTTATCTATCAAAGAATCTTTATTAATATTAGAGTAGAAGGTACACAAAAAATGCTGAAAAAAATCTGGTCCCACATGCAGATAGAAGAACATATTTTATCGCGTCTCGACCGGGAACCGCTGAACGCCTATTATTATGCCACCAATTACCCGCGCGTCTATGCCGCCGCCGAACGGCTGTACGGTTCCTGGCGCGAGGCGATCACCGCCTGCGGGCTGGATTACGCCAGCATCCGCAAATACAGGATGTGGAGCAAAGCCAAAGTGACGGAGCGGATCCGGAAATTGGCGGAACAGCAGACCGAACTCTCGAGCCAGCACATCCAGAACGCCGAAAAAGCGCTTTACATGGCGGCGATCCGCTATTTCAAAAGCTGGGGCAAAGCGGTGCAGAGCGCGGGAATCTCCTACAAAGAGGTGCGCCTGCGCCGCAGTATGACGGAGGGGGAAATCAGAGAGGAAATCGTGACCCTTTACAAGGAAGGGGAAGATCTCGCTTATCCCAATATGCGCGAAAACCATCAGTATCTCCTGGCTTACGGCATGAAGAAGCTGGGGCACGGCAGCTGGGCGGCGGCGCGGATTTCCTGCGGAATCGAGGATAATTACCGCCTGTCGGCCATCAAGCGCCGGGGCAGTTTGGCCTCCCCGGCGTAGAAAGCCAATTACACAACTATTTGCCGGAGGTGTCCGATGGGGCGGCGTCCGGCATTTCCGCTTTGAATTTGGCGATTTCCACCCGATAGGCTTCCGCCAGGTCGTTTTTTCCCATTGCTTCGGCGAGCTTGACATGGCGGTTCAGCCTGTCAAGATGATATCGCCGCATATGGGGCGCGAAATTTTTGTTTTGTTCCCGGTCGCTGCGGGCGAGCCGGAGATCACTCTGAAACCAGGCGTTGAGATCCGGTTGGTATTTTTCGATGAGGTCGAATGCTCCGGCGTCGGCGCATTCCCACCGCAGGTAGTACCAGCATTTTTTTGCGAATTCCGGGTAGTTTTGATCGAGGTAGCGATAAAGCTCGATGGTTTTTTCCTTTTCACCCAGATAAGAGTCGATCGAAGTGACATCCTGCATCAGGGGAGCGTCGCCTGCGTTGATCGCGAACTTCTCGTGATTTGCTTTTTGTCCCGGGAAATCCGGATTTTCAACATAATGATCAAGCTTGTAATCGGGCGAAAGCTGAAGGCGGCCTTTCCCGGCGCGGAGATAAGCGGCCCGCTCCTCCCGTCGCTGCCGCAGAGACGCTTCCGCCGGGGGATAGAGCTTGGCGAGCCTGATCCATTCGGCAAGCTCAAAACTGAGGCGGACGCCTACGAGGGAGGGGGTATATTCCAACACATGGTCGAAGAACCACTCCTTGCGTTTCAACGCTTCGGCATATTCCCCCCGTTTGATCATTTCTGTGGTTTCTTTCGTGTAATCCAGCCACTTCCCGGCGAGGATTTCGGGAGGCGCTTCACCGCTTACTTTGGTGATTTCCGGAGGGGCTTCCTTTGCGGCCTCGCTGCTCCGGCAGGACGGCATTAATACCGCTACCGCCGCCGAGACGAGTAGAAGGGCGGCCAAGAGAATGGCCTTGTGTTTGAGGGGTTGGTTCATGATAAGCTCCTGAATACGTTGTTTGAGATCGCGGGCGGTTCCGCCCATTCCGGGACAGGGGAGAATCTGGACTTCATCGCGCAGATGAAAGTCGAGCAGCAGCCGGGCGTAGTTACGCCGGTGCTCCGGGTCGAATTCCAGGGTGCGGGCGACCGCCTCGTCGCATACGATTTCGCGGGTCTGTTCCAGCCCGCGCTTCAGCGAAGGATAGGTCGGGTTGACCCAGTACAGGGCGTCGAGGTAGAAAAAGAGCGTGCTCCAGCGCGAATCGTGCCGCTTCAGGTGTTCGAGTTCGTGGAGCAGCAGCATGGTGATCTCTTCATCGCTCCGGTTCGAAAGCTCCTCCGCGGGAAAAAGCAGAAAATAGTGCCGGAGTCCACAGCAGGCGGGCCCCGCAACTTCGGAGCTCCCATCCAGGAAGCGGAGGCGCAGCTGTTCGGTTCCGCTCAAGCGGCGCGCTTCGGCAAACAGCTTCAGCAGCCGTTCGTCCGCGATTTCCGGGAGGTGCGCCAGGCGCTTTTGCCAGCGGATTCCCCGGACCAGGCGATTGATGAGGAACAAAGACGTGATTCCAAGGTACAAGACGGCGAAGATGGCGGCCCATTCCCGGAAGGACGGCAGGCGGAACGGGGTGGAAGACGCCGCCGCCGGTTCGCTTTGGATCGGAGGTAACTCCTGCGGTTGGATCACCGGAGTTGCGGGAGCCA
>JAVBSA010000214.1:0-7137 GCA_031556915.1 Victivallis sp. | reverse complement strand
GGAAATCCTGAAGGGTTCCAAGCGTATGGTAGAGCTGCGAAACGATCGCGATCGCGCTTGCGGTCGACGCGCCGATCAGGATGGCGGCCGGTTCGCACCAGGCGGGTGAACTCCTCCCGGTCCAGACCACCCAGCCGCCGAAGGCGAGCGAAGCGAGGAGCGGCCCATAGGCGCACGCCATCCGCCACCCCGGCACAAGCATATCCCAGTTGTGGGAGATGAGAAGAATGAGCCCGACGCCAAGCAGCAGGGCGCAGAGCACGCGGAACATGATTTCGATATGGTGCATGAGCGAGGAGCCGGATTCCGCGCCAAGTTTTTCGTAATGGAGCCGGAGTTTTTCGGCCGCCTCCTCCGAAACGGTTCCGTCCGCGACCCAATGCGGCAGTTCCCGCTTCAGCTCCTCGACAAAGCGCCTGGATATTCTCGCCATAAGAATGCCTCCTTTTATCGATAAGACGCAGTTTTTCCGGGAATCTTATTTTCATTCTGAAAGGTAATATAGCATTTTTTCTATTTTTTTCTTGCTCTCCTCTTGACATAATCTGTTTTTTGCGCCATAATATATACAGGTTTAAACAAACATGCACAGATAAAACAAAACGGATCGTGGAATGCCGAAAATAGCTTATCATGTCGTATTCAATATGCTGCGGCGGGAGATTGAGGGGCGGTTGATTCCGGCCGGTCAGCTGATGCCGTCGGAGAACAAACTGGCGGAAAAATACAACATCAGCCGCACCACAGCCCGCAAGGTGCTTCAGATGCTGGCGGAAAAGGGGTATATCGCCAGCCGTGCCGGCGTCGGTTGGGAGGTGCTTTCGCCAACTCCGGGCAAACCGGAGCAGAACCGTCAATGGATCATCGGCGTCGACACCGAATTCTCGCCCGGGCTTTACTACTACTACCCCCATCTGCTGGAGGGGATCAAGCTGGCGGCGAAAGAGGCCGACTGCCGGTTGGCCATCGCCAATTTCGACGTCGCCGGCGAGCACAGGAAAGGCGACGAGGACGCCCTGATCGTCGTCAACGTCAGGAGCGAGGATTATCAGGAATATGAAAAGCTCGCCGAACGCGGCGTCCCGGTCGTGATGATCAACCGTTATCTCGACAACCCGAAATTCTCCTGCTTCGCCGTCAACTATCAGCGGGAATCCGGCCGGGCGGTGGAATATCTCCTGCAAACCGGCCACCACCGCATCGCGATGATCGCCGGGCGGGGCTCGCGCCACCTGGTCGAGCCGCGCATCAACGGTTTTTACCAGGCGTTCGCCGCGTTTGAACTGGAACCGCCCGAGGATCTGATCTACCGCGACCTCGCCGTCAAAGAACTGGCGGAGAAACTCAAACGCGACCATCCCACCGCGGCGTTCCTGATGGATGGCGGCAAGCTCCCGAACTTCATGCTGGCCGCTGAACGCGCCGGGTTGCGCGTGCCGGAGGATATTTCAATCATCTGCTTCGACGATATGAGCGACGATCCGTTGATGGAGTTCCCTATCAGCCACATCCGCATGCCTTTGAAGGCGATGGGCCAGATGGCGCTGCGTCACGCGATCCGGCGGCTGGAAGACTCCACCTGCCGCACGGAACGGAAATTCATCGACGCCGATCTGGTCATCAACTCAAGCTGCCGAAAACTCAACCTCAAGTAGAAGGAAGGTCTGCAATGAAAAAACACTTTACACTCATCGAATTGCTGGTAGTGATCGCGATCATCGCCATTTTGGCCAGCATGCTGCTGCCGGCGCTTAGCCAGGCCCGGGAACGGGCGCGGGCGACAAGCTGCGTCAACAACCTCAAACAGGTCGGCACCGCGCTCATTCTCTATGCGGGTAATTACAACGACTGGGTGCTGCCCGCAACCTTTCTCTCGGGCCAGGAAGTGGAGATGCCCGACGGGACCGTGTCCCGCTGCTGGTACTCCTTCATCATGCTGACGACGGGACCGAACCACGCGATTCTCCGCTGTCCCACGGCAACCGGAAGCGATGTCCGGAAGGCGGTCAGCAAGGAGCCCTACTACGGCGGAACCGACACCGAAGACCACATCAGCTACCAGGCAATCGTCGACACCGGCGGTTTCGGCAACAGCCCGAGCGTTTACCCGTTCAAGAAGCTGACTTCGCTCAAACGCGCCTCCCGCTGCGGTTATATCACGGACTCCTCGCGCAGCGACTTTGTCATCACCGAATATGAAGCGATTTCCAACCTCAATTACCGTCTCGCGGGCTTCCGCCACTCCCAGAAACTCAATATGCAGATGATGGACGGGCACGTGGAGAGCGTCTCCATGCGAACAAGCTGGGGCGACAACTTCGTCTGGCCGCGCCTCCCCCAGCATTACTGATTCCAACCGAAAGACCGGCTCATCATGAAATCCTTCTGCCTGGCGCTGCTGGCGGCGCTCCCGGTTCTCCTGCCCTGTTCCGGGGTGGAAAACACCCAGAAAAACAACCTGATCGAGGGATGCTGGACTCCCGGCCAAGGTATTCCCCGGGAATATTTCGCCCGGCCCGACTTGCAAGCCTGGGTCGCCAACCACCGGAAACGCGCGGATGAAACGCTCGGCAAAAGCTTTCGCGTCCCCCCCGCCGACCTTTACCGGGAGTTTTCCCGGAACGGCAACCGGGTCAACTATGAAAACGTTTATTTTGAAATGATCCGGGACCTCCACGCGCTTTCTTTCGGCGCGTACCTGACCGGGGAACAGAACTATTTCGACAAGCTCGATGAGGCGCTGAACGTTTTCTGCGATTATCCGACCTGGATTCTCCCGGCGCACGATGACAAGGAGCTTGCCAACTTCGCGGGGAAGCGGGTCGACATCGACCTCTTTTCCGCTGAAAACGGGCATATTGTCGCGGCCATATATTGTTCGCTCGGCGACCGCCTCCGCCCGGAAACCCGGGAACGGCTCCGCCGAGAAATCGAACGCCGGATTCTCACTCCGTTTGAGGAAATGACCGACGGCAAACGCCCGAAGAACCATTGGCTGGAAGGCACCAACAACTGGAACCCGGTCTGCCTGGCGGGAGTCGGCGGTTGCATCCTCGCGGTGGAAGAAAACCGCGAACGCCGGTTGAAACTGCTTGCCGAAACCGTGAAATACAGCCGGAACTATTTCAAAAGCTTCGCCGCCGACGGCTATTGTTCGGAAGGAATCGGCTATTACAACTACGGCTTCGTCTCCTACCTCAATCTGGCCGCGATGATGCGCGTCGCGACCGGCGGGCGTCTGGACATGCTCTCGCTGCCCGAAAGCGAAGCGCCCTCCACTTTCCCCGACCGCATCGTCATCTGTAAAAATCTCTACCCCGCCTTCGCCGACACCCAATGGAACGCGGCACTGCTGAAACGGGTCGTGGACTTGCGCGCCCTGATGCTCGGCCGCAAGCGTTCCGCGGCTCCCGCGGGCGGTGGCTATCCGGTCGAACTCTTGGTCTTCCACTTCGGCGACGGGCGGGACACGGCGGGCGGAACGCCGGCGGAACTAGCGCCGTATTCCCTCTTTCCCGAAGGGGGAGTCGCCGTGCTCCGGCCCGGCAAGGCCTATCCCGCCAGCCGTCTCCACGCCGTTTTCAAGGGCGGCCACAATGCCGAGGAACACAATCACAACGACCTCGGAACCTACGTCATCGTCGCGGATGAAACGGTTCCCGCGGTCATCGACGCGGGGCGGACGGTCTATACGGCGGCCACCTTCAGCCGCGACCGTTACAAGAATCCTCTGATCGGCAGCTACGGGCATTCGGTCCCGCTCCCCGCCGGAACCGTGCAATCGCCCGGCAAAAGCGCCCGCGCCCGGCTGATCGGGCAGAAAATCGACGACGAGAGCTTCCTGTGGCAGCTCGACCTCAGATCCGCCTACCCGGATGCGCCCGGACTTCTCAAGCTCGAACGCGAAATGCATTACAGCCGCTCCGGCGAAGGGAGCGTCACCGTCACCGACCGTGTCGCCTTCGCGAAGCCGGAATCGTATGAAACGGCCATCATCACCTTCGGAACGCTGCGCCAAGCGGCTCCGGAGAAATTCGCCATCGATCAGGACGGCAAAACACTGTTCTTCACCGTCGAGTGCAAAGAACCCTTCGAGGTCACCGCCGAGACGCTCCGCGAGGAACCCCTGCCGCCGAGGCCGGTCACCCGGATCGCCGTCCGTCTTCTGAACAAGGCTGCGGAAGCGGCCGTCACTGTTCGGTATACCGCACAATGACGCTGCTTACCTTTCTCATCATCGGAGCTTATCTCCTTTTCCTGATTTCCATCGGCCTGGTTTTCCGGAAACTCAACAAGGACGAGAGCGACTTCTTCCGCGCCGGCTGCCGCGGCACCTGGTGGATCGTCGGCATGAGCATCTATATGTCGGGCATCAGCACCCAGACCTTTGTCGCCAACGCCGGGGTCGCCTACCGTTCCGGCTTCAACGTGCTGACCATTTACATGGTCAATTCGGCTTGTTACCTCATCCTGTTTGCCGGCGTCGCCGCCTGGTACCGCCAGGCGCGCGTCACCACGGCGGCGGAGATGGTCCGCGAACGGTTCGGCCCCGCCTTTCAGCAGCTGACCTGTTATGTGGGAATGGCCTTCGCTCCGGTCCTGATGGGCTTCGGGCTCTACCAGCTTTCGATCTTCGCCAACAGCGCCTTTCAGCTGCCGCTGCAGCTGACCATCGTGGTTCTGGGTTGCGTGGTGCTGTTCTACACGCTCCTCGGCGGCAACTGGGCGGTGCTGGCGAGCGACTTTCTGCAAAGTCTGGTACTGCTGCCGATGGTCGTTCTGCTCGCTGTTCTTTCGCTCCATGAAATCGGCTGGTTCGGCGGGTTCATTGAGAAGCTCAACAGCCTGCCGGGCCTCCGGGAAGAGTTCAGCGTCACCCCCGCCGCCCGGGGCAACGGCCTTTACGGCTGGGAATGGCTCGCGGGAATCATGATCATGCAGCTTTACGGCAACCTCAGCATGGGGGGGCCGGGCGCGCGCCTCTTCTCCTGCAAAGACGGGCGTGAGGCGCGGCGAGCGGCGCTGCTGCTCTTCGTGGTCGCCTCGCTGGCGGTGCTGGTCTACTTCATCCCGCCCATGGTCGCACGGCTTCTTTACGCCGCTGAAATCGACGCTGCGAACGGAGCGGACACCAGCTTCGCCTTCATGAGCAAGAGGCTGCTGCCCAACGGCTTTCTGCCGCTGATGGTGGTCGCCATGTTCAGCGCTCAATTGAGCACGCTCGACACGGCGCTCAACGCCAACTCGGCCATCTTCGTCAAGAACGTCTATCCGCCCCTGATGCGCCTTTTCGGCAGGATTCCGAGTACGGACCACAGATTCCTGCTGAAACTGGGCCGATACCTCACTTTGATGTTCGGAATCGCACTGGTTTGTTCGGCGCTCTATTTCTCCCGGAATCCGGGAGAAAAGGGTGTTTTCGAAATGGGGTTCCGTCTTGCGACGCTGCTGTCGGTTCCGCTGCTGCTGCCCACCTTCTGGGGTTTTTTCATCCGGCGCACGCCGTGGTTCACTGCCTGGGCGGCGAGCGGAGCGGCTCTTTTTGTCTCGATCGCCGGAATGGTGTTCGATCTTGCCAGCGGCAGGATTCTCCTGATCGACACCGGCGTCGCGCTGTTGGTTTTCCTGATCGGCCGGGTCTGCTGGCAGTTCACGGCTCCCGGTCAGCGCGCTGTCATTGACGCCTTCTTCAAGCGGCTTCATTTGCCGGTGGATTTCAAACATGAGGTCGGCGACGACAGCGACAGCGCCATCCTGAAGCGGATCGGCATGATGGCGACGGTTCTGGGAGGATTTTTTCTGCTCTTCCTTTTCTTCCCGCAGCCGCACTTTTATCTGCGGTTCGGCGTGCTCGCAGTCGGCGGTTCAGTCCTTGGAATCGGGGTGCTGCTGCTTTTCGCCGAGCGCCGCCGGCGCAGCTGATTCCCACCACGGGGTCGTGACCGTTAGGCCGGGAATGAGTTTCTGGCCCATCATGGGGGTGTGGAGAGGCAGATCTTTTTCGCGGGAGAGCTGCCGGATCGATTCGTCCCAGGGGTGCATGGCCATGTCGAATACGCCCCAGTGGATCGGCAGAATTCCCGCTCCCCGGAGGTCGGCGACGGTTTGGGGAACTTCGGCGGGGAACAAATGCGTGTTGGGCCAGCGTTCGTTCCAGGCGTCGATTTCGAGGCACACCAGATCGAAGGGGCCGTATTGTTCGCCGATCGTCTTGAAATGCTTGCCGTAACCGCTGTCGCCGCCGAAGAAGATTTTATGCGTTGTTCCGGCAATGACGTAACTGCACCACAAGGTTCGGTTCCGTCCGCCCATGGAGCGGCCGGAGAAATGGCGCGCCGTACTTGCCGTGACCGTCAAGCCGCCGATTTCGATGGAATCTCCCCAGTTGAGCTCGTGAATCCGGTCTTTTTCGATTCCCCAGCCGCGCAGGATCGCCCCGACGCCCAGCGGCGCGATGAAGGGGGTCTTGCTTTCGCGGAACGCGCGGATCGTCTCATATTCGAGATGGTCGTAATGGTCGTGGGTCAACAGGATGAAGTCGAGCGGGGGCAGATCGCCGCGTTCGATCGGGGATTCCGCGTAGCGTTCCAGAATCCACGGCACCGGGGCGGCGTTCCCGAAGACGGGGTCGGTGAGGAAGCGGCGGCCTTGGAGCTCGAAAATGACGGTGCTGTGCCCGAGCCAGTAGAGGGCGAATTCCTCCGGTTGCGCGGGGAAGTCCGCCTTCGCCAGCCGGACAACGGGGAGTGATGTTTTCGGCGCGTTTTCGCTGCGTCCGAAGGTTCGTAAAAAAGGAATCTCGCTTTTCGGGGGAACATAGCGTTTCATCTCTTCTTCGTTGACGAACCCTTCGGAGTTGTAATTGGGCAGCGCGGAATAGTCGCTTTCCGGTTCGGCGCCGATCCGCGTCGAGGCGTAGCAGGCGGTCACGCCGAAGAGAAGCAGCAGCGTGAGAAAGGTAAAAAAGAGGATACTCAGGATCATTTTACGGTATTTTCGTTTCATGATGGAAACAATACATTGCGGCGTGTGAAAAGTCAAGTGGGGAGGCGAAGCCGGGCGCGGAAGTGGGGAGGCGAAGCCGACCGGGTCCAGGGCCTTTCGGCCCTGGCGCGGATTCCAAAGGGCGCGGAGCCC
>JAVBSA010000582.1:0-2719 GCA_031556915.1 Victivallis sp. | reverse complement strand
GTGTAGGGGGGCAGCAAATTGTATTCCGCCGCGATCGCGTCGAGGTCGCCCGCGATGACGCCCGCCTGGCCCAGCACCTTGCGCACGGTTCCGTGCCAGGCGCCGTCTTCGTGGCCGGTGAGCTTGACCCGGACCCAGTCGCCGCGCTTGGCGCCGTTGCGGGCGCCGGAGATTTCGATTTCGTCGGGCATTCTTTTGTTGAGCGGGCGCACCTTGTTGCCGGCGAGGAGTTCGCCCACCAGCTCCTGGCGGTTGCGCTCAATGACTTCGATCACTTTGCCCGCGGGGCCGCGGTCGCGGTCGCCGGGGTGGTCCTCGCGCGGCGGCAGGATGGCGATCTTCACCTCGTCGCCATCCATCGCGTCGTTGACGAACTGGGGCGGCACGAAAATATCTTCCCTGGTGTCGCCGTTTTCATCCGGCGGGAAGGAGACGAAGCCGAAACCGGATGGGGTGACGGCGATTTTACCGATCATGGTCTCAAGTTTATGCGAACGGCGTTCCTGCGCGCGTTCAACGATGCGGCGCAGCCGCTTTTTCCTGTCGTGTTTGCGTTTCATATGGGCGTCCTCCTCTTTTTAACTCAACATAACACAAGATCGGCGAAAGTGCAAGGACCGAAAAGACTTCAGGCGAAATGTTTGCCGAGCAGCCGCCGGATTCCGTCCAGCGTGACCGGCTTCAGCAGGATGTCTTGAAATTTCCCGGCGGACTCCTTGTCGATCTGGGAATCCGCGGTAATGGCGAAAATCGGGATGCCGCTTGTTTTCGGATTCTGCCGGATCCGCTCCGCCAGCTCCACCCCGTTCATCTGCGGCATCCACAAATCGGAGAGGATCAGGTCGAAATCACGGTCTTCGGCCAGCAGGTCCAGCGCTTCCTGGCCGGACTCCACGCAAACGGAAGAAATCTCCAGCTTTTTCAGCATCGCCTGCAGTACCTTCAGGTTCATCGGCACGTCGTCGATCAGCAGCATCCGGCGGCCGTGCCATGTCTGTTCCCGCACCGCCTGTATTTCCGCGGGGGAACTGTTTGTCTGACGTTCGAAGCGGACTTTTTCCAGGTGAATGCCGAATGTACTGCCCTTGCCCGGCTGGCTCTCGATTCCGATGTGGCCGCCCATCGATTGCACCAGGCGGTTCGAGATCGCCAGCCCGAGGCCGGAGCCTTCATAAACCCGGTTCCCCCGGAGAGTCTCCTCCTGGCTGAACGGTTCAAAGATCTTTTCAATGAATTCCGGGGTGATGCCGATGCCGGTGTCGTTGATCCGGATATCGAGCGTTCCGCATTCGGCGTCGACGGGCAGGAAGCACGCATCGACGGAGACCCCGCCCTCGGAAGTGAATTTGACGGCGTTGCCGATTAAATTCAACAGAATCTGCCGCATCCGGAGCGTGTCGAGGTACAGAATTTCCGGGATATCCTTGCAGGAATAACTCAATTTCAGCGTTTTCTGTTCGGCTTTTCCCCGGAAGATGGAGACGACCTCCGCCAGCAGAGACGCGAGATCCACCTGCGTCAGGGTGAAGCTCCCCTGGCCGGCCTCCAGCTTGGAGAGGTCCAGCACGTCGTTGACCAGGTTCAGCAGCACGGTTCCGGCTAAGTTGATCGACTTGAGGTAATCGAGCTGTTCTTCCCGCGAAATATTTTCGTTCTGAAGGAGTTCCGAGAAACCGATGACCGCGTTCATCGGGGTCCGCAGTTCATGGCTCATTGTTGCGAGGAAGTAACTTTTGGCGCGGTTGGCCGCCTGCGCTTCATTCATCGCTTTCTCCAGCTGTTCCTGCTGGTTGAGCAAGTCGGTGACGTCGATGCCGCTTTCGAGAACCGCGGAGAGATTGTTCTCGCGGTCGAACATCGGCTGAAGCATCAACTGATATCGGCGCCCCTTGATATTGAAGGGAATCTGGCGCGGTTTGTGATCCAGCTTCAAGGGAACCATGGGGCACCACTCCGGCGGCGCCGAAGATCTGCAAAGCACTTCGTAACATTTCCGGCCCCGCAGCTCCGGTTCGGAGTACCCCATTAGCTCGCACATGGCGGGATTGGCCGTGATGATGTCGTGTTCCGGGGTGAACATGACCAGCGGAATCGTGATGTTGCTCACGATCTGGCGCTGGGTGGCGACGCTGTCGGCGACCCGGTCGAGTTGACGCTTGCGCTCGTGCGCCAGCTGGTAAAGTTTGGCCGCGCTCTGAACCATATTGAGCTCGCTGGGGGTGAAATCGTGCGATTTGCTGAGGTAATTGATGACGATGAAACCCCAGAGTTTGCCGTCGACCCAGATTCCGCTCGCCAGAAGCGACTGGATCGCCATTTCGAGCATGCGTTCCCGGAGAATGGGGTGATCCGCGGCCGCGGATGCGCTGTTGTTGACGACGATGTTTTCGCCGGCCAGCAATTGCTCGGTAAAGGCGGCATGGACGGGCAGGTCTTCGGTCTGAAGCGCCATCAGCGATGGAATCCCGGGAGCCAGCCACTCGAAGACAATCGGCGCCCCGCGCTGCGTTTCATCCGTATACTTGAAGATGCAGGCGCGATCCGCCCCGGTATTCTCGCCGATGATGCGGAGCATCTCCGTCACCGCTTTTTCGAAATCGGGTTCCAGAACGATGAGGGCGAGCGAACGGTTGATGATCTCCTGGACGCGCGAGAGCTTGTCCATCTCTTCGATCGTCTTTGTCTGCTGCTCTTCGAGTTCGCATTGGCGGGTGATGTC
>JAVBSA010000213.1:0-3584 GCA_031556915.1 Victivallis sp. | reverse complement strand
CACCTTGCCGGTCTGGAGGTCCAGGAGGGCGAAGCGCCTCCTGGCGGAGTAGCGAGGCGGAGCCTCAAGGGCGGGAGTGACGGCGTTGTTCTTTGCGATAGAGGGCGTGGGCGGCAGTACTGACCGCGTGCCAGAGGGGATTGCCGAGGGTTTGGCGGAGGGATTGGCCGGAATAGGCTTTTATGAATCGCAGAATATCTTTGCGTGTGAGTCCGATATCCATGCTTGAGAAATAGATTCCGGCGACATCTTTTACGCGATACCGGTAGGGGACTTGCGGGCGTATTTCGGCGCGATGCAGGTCGATGATGTAAAGACGCGGCTGCGGGGTTTGGCTGCTTGCGTTATCGAGCAGGAAATGGCAGAGATAACAATCGCGGTGGTTGAGGCCGGCGTCGTGCATTCCTTTGACCGACATGGCGAGGCGTTTGGTGAGGGCTTGCCTCAGCCTGGGGTCGGGCGGGTTGGCCGGCCATTCGCGGCAGAGGTCTTCGAGGCTGGTCATGCGGACCAGTTCCGCAGTGATGAGGAACGAATCGAGTTTGGCGGGGTTGTCGCCCCGGCACCCGTAGGCGCACGGGGTCATGGTATCGATCTTTTTTTCGTGGAGCAGTTTCAGGGCGCGGTATTCGTTTTGGGCTCCGAGTACGGGTCGTTTGAATCGCAAGTAGTTTTTGATGATTTCGCGATATCCGACGCCGTGGTGGAGTTTGGCGAAATATCCTTTGCCGTTGAGTTCGAAGCGGAAGGTGCGCCGTGTTTTCACTTTGCGGAAAATTTCGCCTTCGAGTGCGAAGGCGGCTTCGAAGGGATCCCGGCCCTGCCATTCGGCGGCGAATTCGGGGGAGAGATCGAGTTCCTGCTTCATTTGCGATTTTCCTCCAGGGTTTTGACCGCAACTTCGGCGCGGCGGTAGAAATCGCCTTGTGCTCCATAGCGTATGGTTTCGCTTTTCATGCGGTCGAGTTTGCCGTGGCTGACGAGAAGATCGGTGAGAGAAGCGTTGAATTCTTCCTGTTGAAACGGTTCGGACAGAACGGTTCCGCCGGATTGTTCCACGTAATCGGCGAATCCGCAATTGGCGGTGCAGAGGACGGGGGTTCCTTCGGCCAGCGATTCGACCAGGACCGATCCCGCCGCTTCGTTCCGGGCGGGGTGGATGAGTAAATCTGCTGCGAGCATGAGTTCCGGCACGTCGTCGCGGGGGCCGAGAAAGAGGACGCGGCCGTGGAGATCGAGTTTTTCCGCGAGTGCGGGATAGCGTTTGCCCGGGTCGCGGCCGGCGATCAGCAGCCGGGTGCGGCCGCGGAGCCGCAAGGGGAGCGCGGCGAACGCCCGGAGAGTCCGGTCGACGCCTTTGGTGCGGAATCCGGAGCCGACTTGAAGCAGGAGAATCTCGTCCAGCCCGGCGCGGAATTCTCCGCGTTTCCGGCGGCGTTTTTCTTCGGAACCGGCGGGCCGGCGGAAGGCGGGCGAAATTCCCGGGGGGAGTAATGTAAAGCGGTTTTCCCCGGTTCCGTACTCCTGTTGAAAGTCGCGGATCTGGCGCGGTGTGATGCAGAGGATCCGCGTATCCGAGCGCGAGTCGAATACGGCGCGTTCGAGTGCGAGAAAGACGCGGTAGCGCGGCAGCAGCCGGATGAGGAACGAATGTTTCGCGGCGGTCTTGGCAAAACAGTTGTCGCCGGCGAAATAGAAGTCGAGCCCCGGAATCCGGTTGAATCCGACCGTGAGATCATATTTGCCTTCGGCTTTGAGCGCTTCGACTTCGCGGGCGAAGTGAAGGGCGCGGCCGTGGTTGCTCCACCCTTTTGGCGCGATCAGTTTGACGGCGATGCGGGGCGATGCGGGGTAAGCGCCTTCCCAATGCATGGTGCAAACGGTGACCGAGTGGCCGCGTTTCGCCGCATATTCCGCAATTTGGAGCATATCGCGCTGAAGTCCGCCATGCGGAAAGTAACGGAAGATGGGGAAGAGCAGCTCCATGGCGTCACGGATTCGCCTTGTCCAGATCTTCCCTGGCGAGGATGTCCCGGTAGTGGAGCGCTTCCAGTTCCCGTTCGATTCTCTGCCTGGCGGCGGGTTTGGCGGTTTTGCGGTCGCCCGGCTGCGGGTTGAGGATCATGGTGGCGTGATTGAGGTGGCGGATAAATTTCATCAGTTCGGGAGCTTCCACGAACCGCATTTCGTACCCGGCGCCGACCAGGGAATCGAAGAGCGAATGGCCGGCGGTGTTGCCGTCGAAGAAGCCGCGGGTGTGCCGGCGGACCAGATCGGTACGGTACAGCGCACAGTGGCTCCGCAGGTAACGGCGTTCTTTTTTGGGTTTCCGGCCGAGGAGGCGGCGGATGGCGGTTTCGATTTTCTGCGCAAATATTTTCCAAGGGGAGACATATTCCAGTTTCCAGCTGCCGATCCCCGCGATTTTCGGCGACGCGTTGAGGCGGTTGACGAGAAAATCCAACCAGAGATCGTTGATGACCACGGTATCGGTATGGATCACCATGACCAGCGGGGTCGTCACCCGGGAGAGTGCGAGATCGAGGGCGCGCGCGTGCATTTCCGGCCCCGTTTCGCCGGGGACGGAGGGGCGCTCGATGAGCGTGATCCACTCCACGGTGCGCAGATATTCGGTGGAGGCGTCCCGGGAATCGTTGTCCACGACGACAACGCGCAAGCGGTCTGCTTTGGTGTGCATCCTGAGCGAGCGCAAACAAAGCTTGACGAGTTCCACCGTTTTGTAATTCGGTATGATAATGGTGATTTCGGGGTTCTGCATCTCCGGCTTCCGCATGCTTTTCTATCGTGAACTGACAATCAGTAATATACTGCGGTTTTACGGTTTGACAAGTCGCCAATCCATCTTTTCAGCCCAGATGATCGTAAAGCCAGGTGGAGAGATAGCGCTCGCCGGTATCCGGCAGGATCACCACGATCCGTTTGCCGACCCATTCGGGTGCGCGGCTCATCTCGAGAGCCGCGTAAAGGGCGGCGCCGGCGGAGATTCCGACGAGAATTCCTTCGCTTCTGGCGCAATTGCGGGCGGTTTCGCCCGCCTGTTCCGCTTTGACCGGAACGATTTCGTCGAGAAGGGAGACGTCGAGCGCTTCCGGCACGAATCCGGCTCCGATCCCCTGGATTTTGTGGGGTCCCGCCGCGCCGCCGGAGAGCACGGGCGAATCGGCCGGCTCGACTGCGACGAGTTTGACCGCCGGGTTGCGTTCCTTGAGATACCGGCCCGCTCCCGTGATGGTTCCGCCCGTGCCGACTCCGGCGACGAGGGCGTCGACTTTACCGTCGGTGTCGGCCCAGATTTCAGGACCGGTGCCCGCGTAATGCGCAGCCGGGTTGGCGGGGTTGGCGAATTGGCCGGGGGTGAAACTGCCCGGGTTGGCTTTGCGGATTTCATCGGCTTTTTCGATGGCCCCCTTCATTCCTTTGGCGCCGTCGGTCAGAATCAGTTCCGCGCCGTAGGCGGCCAGGAGCTTGCGGCGTTCGACGCTCATGGTTTCCGGCATGGTGAGGATCAGCCGGTAGCCTTTGACGACGGCGGCGATGGCGAGGCCGATGCCGGTATTTCCGCT
>JAVBSA010000547.1:0-4916 GCA_031556915.1 Victivallis sp. | reverse complement strand
GCCAACATCTACGGCCACACCCCCGGCAACTTTCAGGTGGAGGGGATGCCGGATTGTCCGGTGCTCATCGGGGAATTCCAGTTCAGCACCAGCTTACCGGGGCGCGGGCGCTTCGCCCCCAACATCGTCGCCGGCTGCGACGAGAATGACCGGGCGACCGCTTATCTCCGCTATTTCGAAGGGGCGCTGCGCCACCCGAACATCGTCGGCGCGCATTGGTTCCAGTTCCGCGACCAGCCGCTCACCGGCCGTTCGGACGGCGAAGGGTTCCAGACCGGCTTCGTGGACATCGTCGACACACCCTACCGGGAGCTGACAAAAATGGCCCGCCAAGTCGGTGAAACCATGTATCCGCTTCGAGCCGCCGCCAAATATTCCCCGGCCGCCGCCAAGGTCAACCTTGCACCTGGCGCAAAGGTCTCCGCAAGCGCCGAGGATGAAAGGGAGCTTGGCGCCCTGCGGCCCGAAAAGGCGATCGACGGCGACTGGTATTCGCGCTGGTCGACGGGTCCCTCGAGCCACACCGCCTGGCTGACCATCGATCTCGGTGAACCCAAAGAAATCGGCGAAATCAAAATTCAATGGGAATACGCGGCTGCGAAGGAGTACGGCATCCTGTTTTCAAACGACGGTGAAACCTTCACCGAGGCGGTGACGAAAAAGGACGGCAAACCGGAAGAGGCCGCCGCCTTTTCGCTGACTCCCCGCAAAGTTCGCTACATCAAGCTCGACTGCCGCAAACGGCTGACGACCTACGGTTTCTCGGTATTCGAAATCGAACTCTACGGCCCATCTCAAAAATAATGCGCCCACCCCCTTTGCGCCGGAGCACCTCATGCTGCCGGCGCTTTTTATTTTTCCAACTGATTAATAACTGATTACAAAACAAACAACAAACATCCAAAGATATTTAAGCTCAAAATAAAATTATTTTTCATTTTTCTTTCATTCAGCTATTGACATTTTAATCAATCTTTGCTAAAATTATAATCAGACAAAAACAATCCCCCGGAAACAACAGAAGGAAAAAAACAAATGAGGCCGCGGAATCTTTTTACATTGATTGAACTCCTGGTTGTGATCGCCATCATTGCCATCCTGGCCTCCATGCTGCTGCCGGCGCTTCAGAAAGCCCGCTATACCGCCCAAGCCACCGCCTGCGTCAATAACCTCAAACAAATCGGCCTCGGAATCTCGCAGTATGAGAGCGGCGAATATTTCCCCGCCCGCCAGGGCGGCAACAGCGACACCACCCAATCGGTCACCTGGGAGGAATTCGTGGTTCGTTCCCTCGGCGGAGACGGCAGCCACGACAGCCGTTTCTCGGCAGTCGCCAAATATCTCGCCTGCCCGGCGGACAAAAATCCTCTTTCCGGAGGCAAGCAAACCAAAGTGAGCTATGTATTCAACCAGGGCCGGAATCAGTATTTCAGCGGAGCCGCTCTGCCCGCGGCGACGCCGATCCGCCTGGATAGAATCCGGGGAGCTTACGGAACCGGAGCCCCGCTTCGCACCAATGACCTGGTTCTTCTGGCCGACCGCTACGACACCGCCACCGGAACCTATCAATATTCCAGCGGCCCGCAGCAAAGCTGGTGGGAATTCAAAATCACCAACGGGCATAACGACAGCGGCGAACGCAACGCGCTCTTTCTCGGACTTCATGTGAAGAAAGTGCAATCCGCGGTTTTCTTCGACAACGCGCTGCAACGCCCCTTGTTCGATTGGTATTTGCTGTGATGCGGTTGACATTTCAACCGGAAAGTGGTACAGTTAAAAAATGAGCAAAAATAAAAAAATCGAAACCTTTGTGGAGGCCATCGAACGCCTGATTCTGGACGGCGCCCCCGGTTTCACCGAAAAACTGCCCGGCCAGCGTGAAATCGCAACCCGGTTCAACCTCTCGCAAAGCTCCGTACACATCGGTCTCGCCGAACTGGAGAAGCGCGGATTGATTCAGAATCTGCCCTGCCGGGGGGCACTGGTGACGCTCGATGAGCGGAAACACAAACGCAGGAGCGCCGGGGAAGTCCTGAATCTGGCCGTCTGCGAAGACATGGTTCACCAGCGCGATTTCTGGATGGACGCGGTCCGCAACTTCGAAGCGCAGAATCCGGGCGTTACGCTGAAGGTGCGCTTTTTCCCGGGCAGCACCGAACTGGAAAAACTACCGCAGGGCGAGGGCAACCAGATCGTCATCCGGCCGGGCGACTACCGGCAGACCGCGCTGCCCCTGGTTCCGCTCCGGGAGCTTCTGGACGACGACACGATCCGGCTCCTGCGAAAAAATTATCTTGCCGGCCTTCCCGCGCCGGATTGGAGCGTTGCGCTCCCTTATCAGCTCCAAACACCTTCGCTCATTTACGACAGCAAAGCGGCGAACACCGCCCCGCCGGAAACGGATATCATGCTCTACCTGGAGTGGGCGGCCGAAAACCTCGGCGCGAAATCGCTGCCGGTTCCCGATCTCAACTTCCTCCGCGACTGTTGCGGACTCGAACGGGTATCCATGTTCACCGCCCGGAAATCCGGAATCTCAAACGAGCTGAAATACTTTCTTGAAACTCTTGAAACGATGGCCCGGCTGCGGCTGATCAACCCGAATTGCGGCAGTTCGAAGGACTATTTCCCTTATTTGAAATCGGGCGAAGTGAAATGCGTCGAGGTATTCTCCCACTTCTGGGGCGCGGCGGCTCCCGGCATGCCGCCGGAATTCCGGTTCGCACCTCCGCCTCAGGCGGGCCGAACAATCGTAAGTTTCTTCCTTTCCTCCGCGATCCTGATCGGCAACCGGAGTGTTTCGGAAGCCGAGAAGGCGTGGTTCCATTCCCTCGTCTCCACGCGTTTTCAGGAAAAGATGCTCCGGCGCGGCATGGGGCTCTCCCCATATTGCAACATCCTGTCGGCTTACCGGCCGGAGGAAGGCGGCCCCGATCTCCGTCGCATCACCGGTTGGGTGAAGGACGCCACCTTCATCGACAATACCGATCCGTGTTTCGACCGGGCCTGGTTCGACGTGGTGGCGAGGCTGCGGACTCCGGTCATCGTTCCATTGCTGCTCGGCAGGATGAACGCGGCGGAAGCGGAGGAACTCATCGTCTCCCGGCAGCTCCTGGCGGAGTCCTACATGGAAAATGCCCTGGCCGAAAACCTGTACGCATTCTGCGGCAAGGCGTAATCGTTTTCTCTCTCCCATCTTCAAGGAAATTCTATGCACATCCGTTCTTTGTCTTTGTTTTGGCTTCTGGCCGTCTTTTCCGTCTCCGCCGCTCCGGTTTGGAACGACAGCGGAGCGTTTCTCCGGCCCGGAGCCGGGAAACTCCACAACAGTGAAAAGCGCGGGCAAAACCTGGAATTCGCCGCAGCACCCGACGGCAAACCGGGCGCACGGCTCACCTGGGATTCCGGCCGCTTCGGATATGCCGAAGTGAATCTGCCCTCGCCGGTCGTACTCGACGCTTCCGGCGGGGCGGAGGTCTCGCTGGACTATTATTCGGAGGGTTTCCGGCAGGTGACCGGCTTCGGAATGCGCGTCGCCGACGCCACCGGCGAAGTATTTCAATGGACCGTTCCGGCCGGCGACGACCGCCCCGGCTGGAAAACGGTTCAGGCCCGCCTCTCGCCCGGCTCCGCCGGCAATACCTGGGGCGGCAACAAAGACAAGGTGCTCGATCCGCCCGCCCGGATCATCGGGTTTGCCGTGACCTTCGCCAAAGAGAGCGCGGGCCCGGTCTGGCTCGGCGCGTTCCGCTACCGGATTCCGGGGGAACAAGTGAAGATTCCGGCGCTGGCCTGGACCTGGACCTTCGACGAGCGGACCGAATGGTGGAAAAGCCGGGGCGCCGCCCGCATGGCCGGCAAGGAGATCGCCGCCGCCCGCCGGGGAGAGGTGTTCCTGAGTGAACGGATGTTCGCCGTGCGCAAGGCGGAGAACGGGCGGGAACTGCGCCTTTATTGCACCCTCGAAAGCGGCGCGGCCGATGTGAGCATATTCGTCTTCGACGCCAAGGGCAAACGGCAGGAACTCGCCCCATTTTCGCTGAAAACGGGCAAAAACCGCGCGGTGTTTCCCCTGGAAGGCCTCGCCTTCCCGCTCCGCTTCGACACGGTTCGGATCAACGGCGGGGACGGCGGCTTCAAAGTCGCAATGGAACGGCTCGAATTGTGGGAGCTCAAAGAGAGCGCGGCGGCAATCGGGGTCGCCGTGGACACCGGGCACCCGCTCCATCTGCTGCTGCCGGGCGACGGAACGACCGCCGCGCTCATTCTGACCAACCGGTCGGAACAACCGCTCGGGCTCGACGGGGAGTTCCGGGTTTCCGACTATCTGGAAGAATGTCTCCGCTTCGAAAAGAAAATCGACCTCCCCCCCGGCGGAGAACTCCGGATTCCGGTGGATGCCTCGAAATTCGTCCGGGACGGCATCTATTACATCGACTACAGCTTCGGCGAAGGGGTCTCCGGCAGAACCAGCTTCGCCCGCATGACTCCCGCCGGGCCGACTCCCGGAACGGCAAAGGGGTTCCTGTTCGGAATCTGCACCCACACCGAACGCTGGAGCGAACGCGACCAGGAGCTGGAAGTGCTCGCCGGTGCGCTTTCCGGCGCGAAAGTGATCCGAACCGGTCCCGGCTGGGGACAGGTCCAGCCGAAGAAGGACGCCTGGGATTACACCCTCTTCGACCGGCTGGTCGGATTGTACGGCGATTCCGGTATGGAGCTTCAGATCAGCTTCGGCCTCTGCACCCACTGGGGAAAAGCCGACGACGCGAAACTGCGCAACGGCGAACCCGACCTGCTGACCAACGGCCGTTCCATGCCCGACCTCGATGCCTGGCGGGCTTTCATCCGCAATACCGTATCCCGTTACCGCGGCAAGATCCGCTATTGGGAGGTATGGAACGAGCCCGACATCG
>JAVBSA010000446.1:0-3231 GCA_031556915.1 Victivallis sp. | reverse complement strand
TAAGAACGGAAAACCCGGAGGATTTTATGGATTATGATGTGATCGTAGTCGGCGGCGGCCCCGCCGGAACCGGAGCCGCTTACGCGGCGGCGAAGAACGGCGCGAAAACTCTGCTGCTCGAACGCAGCGGCCGCCTGGGCGGAACGGCGGTGCTCTCGCTGGTCGGCCCCCTGATGGGCAGAATCGAAAACCGCCTCGTCAACGAAATCGTCGGTCAACTCGGCGGCAACACGGTGGATTTCAACCGGATGGATGTTCAGCTGTACGATGTCCTGACCGGGCGCGGCGTTGCCGTGCTCCTCCACGCCGCCGTCTCCGGCGTGTTGATGGAGGGCGACCGCGTCACCGGAGTCGAGGCGGAGTGCCGCGAAGGCCGCCGCGCTTTCACCGCCCCCTGCGTGATCGACGCCACGGGCGACGGCGAAGTCGCCTTCCGCGCCGGAATCCCCTTCGAGTGCGGCCGGCCGTCGGATGGCTTGACGCAGCCGATGAGCATCATGTACACCATCGCCGGAATCGACCCGGCGAAACGTTTCCACTGCGGTTCCGAGGAAGAGGCGCGGATCGTCAAAGTAAACGGCCGCACCTGGGAGGAAATCGTGCTCGAAGGCCGGAGTCAAAAAAAACTGCCGGAGAACGTCAGCATCGTCCGCCTCTACAAAGCCCGGCGGCCCGATGAAAACATCGTCAATGCGACGCAGGTGAACTACCTCTCCGGAATCTCCTCCGCCGACCTGACGCGCGCGGAAATCGAAGGGCGGCGCCAGGCGTTCCAGATTCTCGATTTTGTCAGGGAGGCGCTGCCGGGTTATGAAAACGCCTGCGTCTCGGCCATGCCCGCTGCCATCGGCGTCCGCGAAACCCGCCGTTTCGAAGGCGTCGCCCGGCTGGAGAAGCAAGACTGCATCCAGGGCCGCCGCTTCCCCGGCGCCGTGGTCAGCGACGCCGAATTCCCCATCGACATCCACAATCCCGCCGGCGGGGGCCAGGCGGCGGGTCATTCCGACAATCCGGTCGGAACCGCCGAACGGACCAGGCCCTATGAGATTCCTTACGGAGTCATGGTGCCGCGCAAAATCGAAGGATTGCTCTTCACCGGGCGCTGCGTCAGCGCATCGCACGAGGCTCTCGCCAGCTGCCGGGTCATGCGCATCGCCATGGCGCTCGGCGGCGCGGCGGGAGCGGCGGCGGCCTATGCGGCAAACAACAACTGCCGCCTCCGCGACGTTCCCGCAGGTTTCCTGGCAACACTTCCTTAAGGAAGTCGTTTATTCGTCATCGCCCAGAAGTTTTTTGCGCTCTTTCTCAATCTGAGGAATCCCTTTCGGGGGTGTTGGCAAATTCTCCGGCATTGTTCCGCCGAGATCTGCTATCGTCTTGCGCACCGCCTTGCCGACTTCGAAATGAACCGCGTTCGCGACCGGCTTCCCTTTTACCCGGTCGCGACGCAATTTTTCCTCCGCTTGCGTCGCCCGGAACAGATTCGCGGCCAACTCCGTGCTGCCCATGTGATCAAGAATTTTCTGGCTCTTCTTTAATTGCTTTTTGGCATGAATCCCCTTCGCGTCAAGACCGCCGTACAATCCCTGATAACCGTGGTTCTGAAAAATCGCGTAGTCGAGATTGGTTTCCACGCCGGCATCTTTAGCCGCGTCAACCAGCTGCTTGTTATGCTCCCTCATCTCCCGGCGGAGGTAAAGACGCCGCTCTTCTTCCGACAGAGCCTGGAACGCGCCATCATCCGCCAACTCCTGACGCCGGGTTTGCACGGCAAAATAGGTCTGCCCCGCGGCAACGACCGGTTTCGACGGATCGCAGTTTTGAATGAGCAAATAACAACCGTAGCGCGATATATGGTAGTCCGGAATCTCTTTTTGCTTGGCAAGACCTATATGTGCCATTTTCACCGCACGGTGAAAATGGACGGAGGATGGCTGCCCGGAATTTTCGCAAGCTTCCATCGCTTTTCCTATAACCGGTTCAAATTTCTCCCAACGGCTGTATTCCAAGACCGGATAGAGTTCACGGGCGGACCAATATTCGCCGCCATCCTGCGTTGAGTAACGTAAATCCTCAAAACTCGGCGGCTTGAAACGTTCTATTTCAGACATAATATTCCTTTTACGTTAAGAGTTTATCAAGTTGGATGACGGAAATATTTGCTTGAAGCTTTCACCGTGTTCAAGCATGGTGCCGAGCTTCCCAGTGAATCAGGTCGTCGCTCCACGCGAGCCCGATGCATGCGTGGGTGTCGAAGATGACCGATTCATCCTCCGGCCCGGTTCCGTGAAAAAACATCAGCGCCTTGCCGACGCCGGGCTCCCGGCGGAGGTCGAGGACGAATCCGGCGGTGAGACGCCCGCGCGCCCAGTCCCACTCCGGCTGTTTGAGGGTAATCAGTTCCCCGGTGTCGCGCCAGTGGACGAGGTCAAAGCTGACCATCCGCCCGATTCCGTTGTGCGGCGAGTGCCAGAGGTGGTAAAGCCCCCGGTCATAGACGATGGAGACGTTTTCGCCGCACTCCGCCCGGCCCGCATACTCCCAATGGATCAGGTCCTGCGAATGGGAGAAGGAGACGCCGTCCTGTTTGTAGAAGCACCACCAGCGGCCGGGGACATGACGGTCTTCGATGAGATAAGGGTCGATCATCCTGCCCATTTCATCATCCGGAACCGATTCCCCTTTGACGCGCAGCAGTTCCGGCTCGCTCCATTGCAGAAGGTCCGGCGACCGCATCAGCCAGACCCGGCAGCGCCGGTTGCCGTACTTTTCTCCGTTTTCACGGCAATAGGTCTGGCAGCAGAGGCAGAATTCCCCACCGGCCCGGAACACATTGCCGGGACTGGAAAAATTGAGCGCCCGGTCCCGCGGAGACAGTTTGCGGACCGGCGAAAAATGGACCAGGTCTTCGGAGACGGTCATGGCCAGATAAAGATACGGCGTGCCATCCGGTTCCGTCTCCACCAGCGTAAAATAAAGATAGAACCGGCCGTCGTGAAAATAAACCGCCGGATCGCGGTAGGCCGTGCGTTCATCCCCCTTGAGGAGGATCGGGCCGGGAAGATTCTGAACATTCATCATATCTGTGGTTCCTTTTCTTTTACTATACTCGAAAAACCCGAATGTTCAACCGCTTGTATTTGACCGGGCGGCGGTGTATACTATGCCCTGATTCATCCTCCCACCATTCAAATCAAGAAGGCTTTTATGAGCGCGGAAAAACTGTTCGTC
>JAVBSA010000162.1:0-4281 GCA_031556915.1 Victivallis sp. | reverse complement strand
TGGGAATCGCTCGACGCTCCGGACCGGACCGGCGTCGCCGAAATGAAGCACATCGACGGCCTCTATCTGCTGTGGGAAAAACTGCGGAGCGAGTTCCCGGATATGCTGATCGACAAGTGCGCCTCCGGCGGCCGGAGGCTCGACTTCATGCTGCTCAGCAACAGTATTCCGCTCTGCCAGAGCGATTACGCCTGTTATTTCGACTACGACCGCGAGTGCGTCCAGATCGAAAACTTCTATCTCTCCGACTGGGTTCCGCTGCACACCGGTTTCACCTGGCACCCGGAACATGACGACTACAACCTCCTGAGCTGCGTCGGAACGGGAACCTCGAGCAAAATCTGGCAGTTCGAATCGCGCCGCCCGCCCGAGAATCACGACTGGGATTACCACCGCCGGATGCTCGAAGAGGTGATCCGGATGCGCGAAATCCAGATGAAGGGAGACTATTACCCGCTGACCGCGCACCCCGAAGAGCTCGGCAACTGGTGCGGCTGGCAGTACCATGTGCCGGGGGAAGAACGGGGATTTCTCCTCGTCTTCCGCCGCGAAAAAAGCACGGTCGCACAACAGACGCTGCCGCTCGGCGGTGTCAATCCCGCGCTCCATTACCGGATCGGCGAAAAGACCTTCGAAGGGGCGGAGCTGCGAAAGGGATTTCAACTGGAACTGCCTGATCCCCGTTCCGTCGCCCTGATTTATTACCGGGCGGAATGAACCGATTTGTTGATCCGGTTGATCGTTTCCACCGTCGTTCCGTCGAACCCGATTGTGGAGAGAAACTCTGAAATCAGGTCGGATTTTCCGGCGCAGTAAGCGTCGACGTCATCGGGAAAGTCGTTCGCCAGCTGCTGTTTGATCCTGCCGTAGCGCTCCGCTTCGGCAGGATGTGTTTGAAGATAATCGCGCAGTTTCAAATGGTTGGCCAGATGCGGCGAATCCGGCACGCAGCAGTAAAAGTTGTGCCGGAAATCCAAGTGCAGCGATTCGGTGAACATCTCCCGGCCCGGCAGGCCGCCGTCGCCGCAATGGACGAAACCGAGTTGTTCCAACTCCGCTTTCACTTCCGGCCATGCCGATGCGGCGGGCAGGATATAGTCGGCGTCGATCACCGGTTTCGCCGCCAATCCGGGTACGGCAGTGCTGCCGACGTGCTCCAATCTCCCACCGGAGCGTTCGACGACCGGCGACAACAGCGCGGCGAGTTCTTGAAAATCGCGCTCCCATTGCGCTTGATATGGCGTTACTGTGATCCGGGGCGTCCGCACATAAAACAGGATGTGGCGCATGGTTCGGTCGCCCACCGGTTTGTCGTATTCGCCGCAGCGCATCATGCCGAGGCGTTCGGCGACCCGGATCGAGGCGGTGTTCTCCGGCCGGATGTCGGCGACGACACGCGGCGCACCGAGGACGTTGAACGCGTGATCGACCATGGCGCGCCCGCCCTCTTCTGCGTAGCCGTGTCCCCAACAGTTCCGTTTCAGGATCCAGCCGACGCCGAGGTGCCGTTCCCCCCCGATCTCTTCGGGCAGGAGCCCGATTTGCCCGACCGCGTCGCCGGAGGCGCGGTCGACGGCGAGAAAATAACCGTAGCCGAACTCCCGGTAACGGCCGATGTTGCGTTCGATCCAGTCGCCGACTTCGCCGTCGCTGAAGGTGCGTTCCCAGGCGTACATGACGGCCGGATCCTGAAGCATCGCCGCAAGATCCGTAAAATCAGAATGCGTCATCTCCCGGAACAGCAGCCGGGGGCCGGGGGAAATCATGGTTATTTGTCGCGGGCGACGAGGTAGTCCGCAAGCTCCTCGAGGCAGGTGCGATAACGGTTGTCGGGGTATTCCGCGAGGATTGCCTTGGCGCGCTCGGCGGTTTCCCGGGCCTCCTTGCGCACGGTTTCCGCTGCGCCCGATTCCTCCATGATTTCGCGGACGACTTCGAGGTCTGCGGCAGTGTATATCCGCCGGCCGAGCATCCGGTAGAGGAGATTGCGGTTGGCGGCGGGGGCTTTGCGGAGTGTTTCGAGCAGCAATATGGTGGCTTTGCCTTCGCGCAGATCGTTCCCGATGGGTTTGCCGAGTTTCTGTTCGTCGCCGAAGATTCCGAGATAATCGTCATGGAGCTGGTAGGCGATTCCGGCGAGGACGGCGAATTCGCCGAGCCGTTTCACTTCGGGCCGTTCCGGGTCGCAGCTGCCAAGCGCAATCATGGCGCCGCCTTCGGTGCAGAAACGGAGCAATGCGCCGGTTTTGCCTTCGAACATGCGCCGCACTTCGGCGGGGGTGATGTCGGCGAGTTCGCGGAGCGCAAGCTCCACATCCAGCGCTTCGCCGGTCACGAGATCGCAATTGGTCAGTTTCTGGAAGCGGCGCATCAAGGCGATGACGACTTCGGGCGAAACTCCGTGTTGCGCGGAGCGGGCGAGCAGATCGTTGGCCCAGCCCTGCTGGAGGTCGCCGGCGAGAATAGCGAAATCGCGTCCGGAACGCGCCCTTTCTTCCGCGGAGAGTTCGAAGCGTTTTTCGATTTCTCCGGCCAGCGCCACATGACAGGTCGGCCGCCCCCGGCGGGTCGGATCCTGGTCGATGATGTCGTCGTGGACGAGGGTCCAGTTGTGGGCGACCTCCGCCGCCGCCGCGGGCAAAAGCGCCTGTTCCATGGTTCCGCCCAGCATCCGGCAGCTCCAGATCAGCAGCGCCGGGCGCAGGCGTTTGCCGCCGCGCATCGGGTAGTCGCGCATGGCGTCGCGCAGATATTCCGGGCGGACGCTGTCGGGGTAGGCGTCCGCGGCGATCAATTTATCGATCGCTTCCGTTACGAGATTCAATTCTTTATCCGGGATCATCGGTTGCCTCTAAAAAACGGTGGTTGATTTGACGCTGGTCCAGAGCTGGCTGGCGAGGTCGATTTTTTTGCGTTCCCTTGTGGCGAGCGAAGTCGGCACGTGGGTGAAATTGGCCGCCCAGTAGCCTACGACCATATCGGTGCGGCCGCTCATGGCGGCGTGCACCGCATTCTGGGCGAGCATGGCGCAGAAGACCGCGTCCGCTCCATGGCAGGGGCAGCTGCGGATGGCGTAGGAGGGGTCGAAATATTTGACGTTGACTTCGGTGTTGTTCGCCTTGAAATACTCTTTGATCTTGTCCTTCAACAGGATGCCGATGTCGTTGTGAAGGAGGTTGCCGGAGGCGTCGCGGAGTTCCGAAAGCTTCTCGAAGAGTTCCTGCCCGGCTCCTTCGGCCACGATCATGACCGCGTGCTGTTTGCGCTTCATGCGCTCGAGAAGGTGGGGCAGCAGGGCGTCGGGGCCGGTGCCTTCGAGGGTGAATTTGCGTTCCGGCACCAGGCAATAGTTGATGTAGGAATTGGCCAGTGTGGCGTAGGCGGCGATGAAGCCCGAGTCGCGGCCCATCACCTTCACGAGCCCGATGCCGTTGTAAGCTCCCTTGGCTTCGGCGTTGGCGCCCGTGGCGAAGCGGCCGGTCATGGCGACGGCGGTCTCGAACCCGAAGGATTTTTCGATGAAAGCGATGTCGTTGTCGATGGTTTTGGGTATGCAGATGATGCTGATGTTGAGGTCGCGCCGCTTGATTTCCATGGCGATGTCGTGGGCTCCGCGCGCGGTGCCGTCGCCGCCGATGCAGAAGAGCATGTTGATGTCCATGCGGACCAGGGTATCGACCATGATTTTGGAATCCTCCTCGCCGCGCCCGCCGCCGAGAATGGTCCCGCCCTGTTCGTGGATGTCGTCGGTGTTGTCTTCGGTGAGGATGATCGGCGCGAGTTTGTTGGCCGGATTCAGCCCCATGTACCCGTAACGGATGCCGTAGACGATCGGAACTCCGTAAATCCGCTTCAGGGTGGAGGTCAGGAATTTGATCACGTCGTTGAGGCCGGGGCAGAGCCCGCCGGCGGTCAGGATCGCGGCTTTGCTCCAGGTGGGATCGTGGTAGATTTTTTCGCGGGGGCCGGCCAGTTCGAATGCCGGAATTTCCTTGCCGTTTTTAACGTAACCGGCGAGCACGGCGCTCTCCGTATCATAGGCGACAGTGGCGTCGTCGGCAATAAAAGAGGTATTGTTGAGCGGCGAATCAAGCAGGGGTTCGCCGAGCCGGGCAATTTTGAAATCGCTTCGTTCCATCATTTTAACAGGCTCCTTCCGTGATTGCAATAACATACTTGTTTTTAACCTGAAAAGCAACCCGGGGCTGGAATTTTCCCGGTTTTAAAAGTATATTGAGCCAGTTGCAAAAGTCATTCCGGCGGCTTTCATCGCCCTCGTCA
>JAVBSA010000664.1:0-3928 GCA_031556915.1 Victivallis sp. | reverse complement strand
GGGGAATCTGTCTTCTCCGGTTGGGCTTGTCCTTCGATTCCTGCTATATTGTTTTATGCAATGAGGCGCGAAATGGTTGAACTTCGATTGAAATTGTCGTTTTTACTTCTGCTGGCGTGGCTGTTCTCGCCGGTTGCGCTTCCCGGAGCCGACGAATTATGGCTTTTTCAGGGCGACAAAATTCCAGTCCCCCCGCGGCAGAATCAATCCTGGCAGCCTCCCGAAACCGGCATTCCGGCCGAATATATGGAGATGGTTGCAACTGCGTTTCAACGCGGACTGGCCGATCCGCGCGGCTGCGAATACCGGGAAGTTACAATTCCGATGGGGGATGACTCCTACGGCGGATTCTGTCGGCTGAAGACACACGGCTGGCTGCTGCCGCGGAATGATGCGCAATCCCAACCGTTCGCCATCCTGTGGACCGGGTTGGTCTACCCGGTCATCTCCGTCGGCGACGCCGCATCGGTGCGCGACGACCTGCAACCGCTCATTGCGTATCATATTCAGCGCAACTCCGGCGGGGAACGGTTGCAGTTCCCCGGCCTGTTCTCGTTCAATCCGTTCACCCACGGAACGGTATGCGCATTATTGCTGCGCCTCGGTGAAACGGAATCCGCGGAAACGATATACCGGGAAGCCATCGAAAAACGCGCCGGGTCCTCTCCGATGTTCAAAAACGACAACATTCCGATATTTGTATTCTGGACGCAGTTCAGCCGGGCCTTGGCCGCGCACCTGTACGGCGACGACAAATTGGCCTTGCGTTACGCGGAACAATATGAACCGCTGCTCGAAGACGAAACGATCGGATTCGCCCCAACCGCCCGGGAACTGCTGGCGGATCAGCGCAGGCGTACCCGCAAGCAGCCCGTTCCCAAAACCGAAATCGATGCACTGCTGTTGGAGCTGGAGAACGTCAACGCACGGCAGTACAGTCAGCCGGGCGGGGTACACCTGGGTACCGACGAACGGGTAAAGGCCCTGATCGCAGTCGGCGATGCGGCGGTCGAACCTTTGCTGAAATGCCTGGAAAATGATCGCCGCCTGACCCGTGCCGCAAGCTATCACCGGAGCTTTTACCCCAAACGCACCATCATTACCGTCGCCGACGCCGCTTACGTGGCTTTGAGCGGAATTCTGCAGCAGTCGTTTTTCCGTGCCCAATCAACATCGGACAATCTATCCGGACGCGACCTTGAGTACCGGCGGGAAATCGCGCAACAGATCCGCAACCATTACAACCGCTATAAAAATATGAGTCGCGAAGAAAAATGGTATCAGATTCTTCAAAACGATGACGAACCGGCGGAAACGCAGCTTCAGGCCGCCGCGAACATCTGCCGGGAAAGCAATATCCAGGTGATCCCCTCCTCCTCCGCCGGTTTTGTGACCATGAGGAATCCCGATGCCGCATCCGTGCAACTGACCGGGGAAATCCTGCGCTCCAAAAACAATCCGCCGGTATCGGAACTGTTGAACCGGCGCGCCATGGAATACCTGCCCCGCAATGAATCGGCCGCCGCTTCCTCACGGGCTTTTCACGGCGCTCAGCAAATGGCGGTGCTCTCCGCGAAATGGGATTTGCCGGCCAGTCTGCCCATACTGCGGGAAGTCGGCGACGCCATTTACCGCGAACTGCCGAAATATGAGAGTTTCAAAGCCGAGCGACTCGAATTGCTTGTGCCGTTGACCATCCAACGCGCCAAAGCCGGGGACAAGGCCGCGCTGCGGCAATACTGCGAGACGCTGCTGGCCAGCCCGTATCTTTTAGGAAAAAACGACAACAGCGCCTGGGAGGGGCATCTGCGGCCGTTATGCACATTCCCGGAAGAGGCGATCGTCATTGCAACCGCCGAAGCAATCTTCAACGCCCCCGGCAACGGCTGGAGTCACTATTTCGAAAATTTCAAAGACGCGCGCCGGATCCAGGACTGGCTGTTTGTCGAATTCATGCGCCTGGCCCCCTACCGGACCCATGTCAGGAACGGGCTTGACGACAAAAGTGCAATCATAAAATGGGAAACCGTTATTTCCGATAACAGGGTCAATTCCAGGTACGAATACCTCGACGGCGGCGGCAGCGGAATGTCCACGGGGCCGCTTGACGGCATAAAAGACGATCCCTTGCCGCCCGGGGATCAAACCACGCAAATCCTGCGCGTATGCGATGTTTACGCCAAAGCTCTTTCTGCGTTGAAAGAGGGCGGATATCCCAATTTTCAAAACTACTGGAATGAAAAAGACCGTGACCGCGCCATTGAAAAAATCGCCCATCTGCTGAGTTCGCGCTGACGCAAGCCGCGTTTCGTATGATTATACGCATATTATTAGTCTAACAGCTTGGAAAAGCATAGATTCGGTGCTAAGTTATACACTTTCAATACCGGGGAATCGGCATAAAAGATGATATTGAAAAAAAACGAAGTGAATTTTGTAAAATGACGACAGCGACTTCGCACGAGTAAGGTTTGGAGATGAATCGTTCGTTTGCCAATAAAACGAAAAAATTGGGACACCTGTTCAACCAGATCAACCTGAAGTTGCGGCCCAAATTGATCCTGATTTTTTTCGGGGCCATGATTATCCCGATTGTCCTGCTTACGGTTATCGCCTTGAGGCAGATAACGGAGATGGGTTACGGTTTGCGCGATATCGCCATCGACGACTCCACCCGGGCGCTGAATGACGGGGCGCGGGAAAGCATCGAACGCATGACCACCGACACGGCGACGGACGTGGCGAATTTCCTCCGCGCACAAGACCAGACCATCCTGAAACTCGCCAGAATCACCCCTTCCGACAGAGTCTATAAGAGCTTCGGCGAAACCAGCAACGGGAGGCTGCTGAAACAGGGAGAGTGGATTCTTTCGGAGGACGGCATGTCCTGGGAGGAAAAGCACCCTTGCGTCAAGGAAGCCCCCAAGGAAAAATCCACCAACCGCGAAAACAACGACGTGCTGTATGGCAGCAGTTTTCATTACCGGGTTCCCGAATATACCGAGAAGCATCATGAATATGTGCCGCTGTATGATGAGATCACGTTTCTGGACACCAACGGGCAGGAACGGTATAAATATGTGGCTCCGAACTCGCGCAAAAAACATTACCCCCTGAACCCGGCCTTGCTGGATGTATCCGCCAAGGCAAATACTTACGTCAAGGCCGAGACTTATTTCAGCGAATTGAAAAAACTGAAAATCCACGAAGACGGCAGCAGGGATATTTATGTTTCGGACGTCATCGGCGCATATGTCGGCACAAACTATATCGGGATGTACACGCCGGGAGTGCTGAAGAAAAACGTTCCCAAGACGCACCCGAACTACAGCCTTCTTCAGGAGATCGCCAACCTGCCGGCCGATCAATTCCTGGAGATGGCCAGGCAACAGGCCTATGCGGGACAGGAAAACCCGCATGGACAGCGCTTTGAAGGAATCGTGCGCTGGGCCGCGCCGGTCGCCGGCGACAACGGCGAAATCATCGGCTATGTGACCATGGCGCTGAACCACGATCACATTATGGAATTTGTCGATTATATCACCCCGATGAGCGAACGCTACACCCATTTGCCCAGCGCATATGAAGGCAACTATGCGTTTATCTGGGACTACAAGTGCCGCAGCATATGCCACCCCAGGCATCACTCCATCGTCGGTTACAATCCGCTCACAGGCGAGCCGCAGGTTCCCTGGCTGGAGGGAACGGTCGAGCTTCAGAGAGATTACGCGAACGGCGGCTTTAAAAAAGAAGAATCCGAAAAAGGAAAATTCAACACCATCCCCGTACCGGACGCGGCAGGTAAAGTCCAGCCGGCGAAAGACACTCCTTTTTACTGCTGGAGCGCCGCCGGCGGCGCGGAATTTCTTTCCGCCAAAACCACCTGGAAACGCCTCAGCAGCAAAAACGCGGGGTGGATCTGGGGCAG
>JAVBSA010000676.1:0-9410 GCA_031556915.1 Victivallis sp. | reverse complement strand
GACGAAGGCGCTTTTTAAGGCCTTGCGCGGGAACGGGCATGAAATCTGGGTTTATACGACTTCCTGCCGGTCGAAGTTCTATATTACATGGCTCTTCCGCCTCCACGGACTCCGGCTCGACGGGGTGGTGAATCAGGATATTCATCGCCGGATCGCCAATGTGCCCGCCTCGAAGTATCCGCCCGCCTTCGGCATCGATCTTTTGATCGACGACAGCAGGGGAACGGAGCTGGAAGGGCAGCTTCATAATTTTCAGACCATCATCGTTGACCCGGATGACGCGAATTGGGTTAAAGCGATATTGAGGGGTTGTTTATGATTTGGAAAATATTATTTTACCTGGCAATTTTGATTGCCGCAGCCGGAATCCCCGTTCTGTTTTTTCATCCGATCGGGTGGGGAATGATGGCGGCAGGTGCTTACCTCGCCTATCTTACCAGTGAAAAAGCGCTGAGGGCGGATTCGAAACACGATATTTTGAAAGCCGTCGGCAAATTGAGGAGCATCGGCAAGCATACCGTTTGCTCCCGCCCGGATCCCTTCTACGACGATTGGCGGAAGCGACTGGAGGAGCTCGGTTTCCGGTTCGTCGCCGATGTCAGGATCGCTTCGGAAAAGAACGCCCTTGCCCGGTTGATGTGCGACGAAGAGAATAAAATCTGGGTGGTGCTGCGGAAATCCTTCGGACAGGTTGTGGCCGCTTTTTACAGCTTCGGCATCAACGGCGGTGTGGTTTCCGTTTCCGGCAACCCCATGCCCGGTGTGACAGTCGTGGGGAGGGCTGTTCAGGAAAAGCACCCGAATAAGAGCCTGCCGGAACTGGTTAAAATCGTCAAAGACCGGGTTTTCGACCTGGAATGCAAGTTCCCGGAACTCCTTCCGGTCGGCGTGCTCTCCTTCGACACCCCTTCGGAGTTCCTGCGGCAGCTCGATGAATTTAAAATCCGGCGTTCGCTTCAGTTCGGCGCGTATGACCGGGAGAAGCTCTCCGCCTGGAAAATCGCGCCCGACGCGATTGATACCCTGATGAAAATGAGGGCGGTCAGCCGGGATGAATATTGGGACTATCTGCCGACCAAGCCGGCCGTGCGCCTGCTGCCGGCCGGGGATAAGAGCGTCCGGAGCCGTCTCGGCGGTTTGCCCGACCTGCCGCCCGATGCGGAATGGCCGAAAACGCCAAGCGGAAAACCGATGAATTTCATCGCCGAAATCGACTGTGCTGAATTGCCTGAAGATGAATCGTTTCCGGCTATGCCGAAAACCGGAATCCTTTTCTTTTTCTATGCGCTGGAAGATGAGGACGGTTATTATGGCTACAACCCCGGCGACGATTGCGGCTGGCGGGTGATGTTTCTGGAAAATATGAACGGTTTGGAACCCCGCAACACGCCGGATGAAATCTTCGTATTCAAAGAGTTCCGGGTTGCCGGCGCTGTGGAAAAAACCAGCCTCGGCGGCCATTCCTACGCGGTTCACGACCCGGCCGCCTCTTATCATCTGCTGTTCGGTTATCCGGACGCCATTCAAAGCGACAATCAACCGGAGGATTGTGCCGAGGTCACCGCGTCAAAGCATCCGAGCAAAGCGGAGGACTGGATTCTGCTGCTCCAGGCGGACACGGACTACGAGCATTCCGACTTGCAATTCGCCGATATGGGGACGCTTTTCTTCTGGATCCGCAAAGAAGACCTCGCCAATCGCCGCTTCGACCGCGTCTGGATGATCATGGAGTGTTATTGAATATTCCGGAGCCGTGAGTTCTGTCGGACTCGTCCGACTTGTCCGACTCGTCCGACAGGTCCGACCTGAACTTCAGTCGCGGCGGGAGCCATGCAGACGCGGCAACGCAAAATCAAAAAAAAGTGCACTTGCCTATTGACACGGCGCATCTTTTGTGGTATAATTTAGGAAAGCGAGTGAAGCGCTTCACTAAAAACGGTTGGAATCACTACTATGTCGGTTACGTTGAAGGACATCGCCAGTGATGCGGGCGTCGGTATGAGCACGGTTTCCTATGTGCTCTCCGGTTCCGGCGTCAACAAGGTGGGCAAGGAGACGCGGAAGCGGATCCTCGCTTCGGCCGAAAAACTCGGTTATCTGCCCAACATCGGCGCGCGTGGCCTGAGCTGCGGGCGCACCTTCATGGTCGGCGTACTGCTGGAGGAACAGGAATTTGCCAGCTCCTTCTATCCCGACATCCTTCAGGGGCTGGAACATGTTCTGAATAAACGTGATTACGGGCTGCTGCTCGCCTCTTACAGCAACGCGGAGGAATGGAAGGCCAAATGCTCCTATCTGCTGCAGCGGCGCGTGGACGGGGTGGCGGCGTTCCCCGGCGGCTGGCTCGCCGACTTTTCCCCCATGCAGCCGTCGCAGCTGCTGGAGAAACGCATTCCGATGGTCACGATGACACGCTCCTTTCCCGGAATTCCATCGGTCGGAATCAACCCTTTCGCCATCGGGGAAACGGCGGCGCGCTACCTTGTGGAGCTCGGGCACCGGAAAATCGCTTACGCCGGGCCGGACAGCTCCCCGCGCCGGGCCGGAATCCTCTCCGTCCTCGGCACGGATTCCTGCCCGACCTTCGGCAAATTGATCTCCTACGATTTTGAACTGGGCGTCACCCTCTTCGACTGGATCCGCACACTTCCCGACCGTCCCACCGCCGTCGTCGTGGAGAGCGATATCGCCGCGGTCGCCTTGATCCGTACCGCCAACGCCGCCGGCTGGCAGCTCCCGCGCGACCTCTCCGTGGTCGGAATCGACGGGCTCGATTTCGGAAAAATCTCCCTGCCCGCCCTGACCTCGGTCGGTCAGCCCACCTTCGAGCGCGGGGTGAAAACGGCGGAACTGCTGCTCAAACTGATCGACGGAGAGGAAGTGGAGAATTTCTTTTTTGAACCGCGCATGATCGTCCGCGAGTCCTGTCGCAGAATTGACTGAACCTTTTTTTGTCGTCAAGGTGAAGCGCTTCACCTATTTGATTTTTCCGAAAACCGAAATAACGGAGGAAAAGAGAGATGAAACATTTGTCACGTTTCACACTGATCGAGCTCCTGGTCGTGATCGCGATCATCGCGATCCTGGCGGCGATGCTTCTGCCCGCGTTGAACAAGGCGCGGGATAAGGCGCGCGCTTCCAGCTGCGTAAGCAACCTCAAGCAGAGCTTCGTGCCGTTGATGACTTATGCCGACGACTCCGAAGGGTTCTGGCCGCGCGCCACCGGGGCCAACATCACCTGGGGGAGGACGCTTCGCGCCAACGGTTACCTCGGCAATTACAGCGCTCTGATGTGCCCCGCCTACGCACCGTTCAAGGTCAAGCCCGGCCTGTATGCCGAGGATCATGCCGACTACTGGATGTGGAGCAGTTTAACCTTTGGCATGGCCGGTGTTTACGACTTCGCCCTGACGGCGATGAATGTGAAAAAGGGTTCCGATTACGGCAAATCGATCTTCCTGATGGATTCCGTCTCGAAAGCGTTTTCCGGGTATATCGCCAAAGGGTTCACTGACAACGATTGGAACCAGAGCCATGTCATTTACATGACCGGCAAGGACCCGAATTACCGGATCCACCTGCGTCACTCCCAGCGGGCCAACATCCTTTACATGGATGGCCACGTGGAACCGGCCGGCCCCAAGACCGAAATGCTGAGAACCTATTACACCAAGGGTGTTTACGCCACCATCGACAGCCTTTACACCTTTGAGGACGCACATTGATGAAAGAGATTTTCTACAAGGGGATGACCTTCGGCTACTACGCCCGGAACGGCTACTACGCTTCGCCCGCCGCCCGGCTTGAAGTGGACCGCATGGCGGGAGCCAACGTCGAATGGATCTGCCTCGTCGTCACCGTGATGCAGGAGAATGTCCACGCCACCCGCCAGTTCCGCGACTTCCTCCAGACCCCGGACGATTGGGAGCTTTGTGAGATCATCGGCTATATCCGAAAAAAGGGCATCCGCGTCATGCTGCGCCCGATGATCGAGTGCCACGACGGTTTGCAGCGCTCCCACATCGACTTCCCCGACGACGGAGAAATCATTCCGGGCAAAGCCTTTCACTACTGGCGCGACTGGTTTGCAAACTACACCCTTCTCACCCGGCATTATTGCCGGTTGGCCGAACGCACCGGCTGCGAAGCCTATTGTTTCGACAGCGAACTCGACCGCACCGTCCGGCGGAATGCGGAGTGGCTCGGCGTGGTCGAAACGGCACGGAAAATGTTCAGCGGAACTCTCACCTCTTCTTTGATTTACCTGCCGCAGTTCACCCAACAGCTGAAGGCCGAGCCGAATCATTGGTTCCTGGCTCTGGATACGCTGGGGAGCAGCCTCTACCCTGCCGCCGCCGACGGCCCGGGGGCGACGGTCGAATCGATGACCGAACGGCTCCGGACCATGGCGGCCGAACACGCCGAATTCTGCAAGCTTTATCCGAAGCCGGTCTATCTCGGCGAAATCGGCTGCTGCTCGACCGCCGGAGCTGCCGCCAAGCCCTACTATTGGGAGAACGGCGGCGCTTATGACGGTTTGGAACAGGCCAACTATCTGCAGGCGGTTCTCAACGCCTGCAACTCCGAACCGTGGTTCCACGGTTTATTTTACTGGAAATGGGACGAACAGAACGACCGGCCCACCATGAAAAACGATCCCGCCGGGGACAAGGGATTCACCCTTTACGGCAAGCCGGCGCTTGAAGTATACCGGAAATGGATTCCGGCGGAAAGGACGGTTCTCGCATGAAACGGCTGCTGCTTTGTTTGACCTCGCTGGGCGCGTTTGCCGCATCGGCCCTGACGGTGACGCCGCTGCCGCAGGGCGGCGCGCCCGAATTGCTCCTGAAACCGGGCAACACCCGGGATCTGACCTTCCCCGCGTTCACGGAGAAGGTGATCCTGACGGTTGCGCCGGAGAAGCCGGGGTTTCTGCGGAAAGTCACTTTGACGGCCAATGCCGCGCCCGCCGCCAACTATGCAACGGCCCTGGTCGAAGTGAGGACGGGTGAGAGCTGGACCCCGGTGGATTCGCTCACTCCCCCCGCGGAACGGGTGAAGACCCTCTATCAGGTTGCCGGGCGGGAGCTCGGCGTCAAGGCCGAAGAGGTCAGGATCACGCTCACCCCGCCTTTCATCGAAAGCGCCATGACGCTTCGCGCACTTCAGCTGGAATTTGCGGATACGCCGGGGAAAGCCGCCGCCGGCAAAGGCGGAATCGCCATCGGCGGGCAGAATACGCCGGGATACCTGGTCCGGCCTCTCGGAATGGCCGACGGGGAGAAACTTTCCCTGGCTGCCGGTTTCGAACTTCCTGCCGGCAAAGACTTCGAATGCAACCTTCTCGTTCAGAAAGAGAACTCCGCGACCGCGGTGCGGATTGTTGTGCGCGGCAAGGGGGAGGAGCGTGAAATCGGATATTACGCCAAAGCCGAGTACCGGAAGCTCTTTTCCGTCTCCGGGAACCGGGCGGAATATATTCTCGAATGCGACAACACAACCCGTCGTTTCACGCTTCTTCACGATGGTGAAAGAAGTGCGGAACTTCCGTTCAATGCCGGACTTCCATCCATCGACGCGGTTCTCTTCAGCGTGCCCGCCGCTTCCGACGGAGTCCAGCTCAACACCTTCCGTTATACCCTGACCGGCAAGTCGGGGGCGAGGATCGAAGTCGACGCCGATTTCGCCGATCCCGCCGAATTCGACCGTTTCAAACGTTCCGGGCGGATTCAACGGATCGAGCCGCAGGGCGACGCGGTGAAACCGCCTGCGGCGGAATTGCTTACGGTGGAGGCGGAGGGGAAGCGTTACGTGTTCTCCCGCAAAAACGGCGAGCTGTTCGGGATCGCCGACCTCAAATCGGGGCGGGTTCTGGCCGAATCGTTGCGTACGCTGTATTCCGTCCAGGTTCAGGAGCGCGACAGCAACGCCGACGGCCTTTACGATCGGGTTGTGGAAACAAAGCAGGAGAAAAATGGAATCGTGTTCCGGTGCGCCGCTTCTTTCGACCCGGCGCTGGAGATCGAAAAGCACTACCGGTTCTCCCCCGCGGAACTCTCGAAAACGATCCGGTTCCGCGCTTCGGGCGAGACGTTCCGGTTCGTCACCCCCGCGGAGCGGTTGGTGTTCCCGGCGGAGCGCCGGAACCGGCTGATTCTTACGGGGGGCGATCCCTGGTACAGCCCACGGGTGCGGTTGGCCGATGTGAAGCTGCCCGCGCGGCAGTCCGGCTCCGGCGTCTCCCACGCGGTCGCCGCGTTCGAGGCGGATGGCCGGGATTCGCTCGCGCTGCTCCGCTGCCGGGTCAACGACCGCTTCGGCTGGCCGGTCCATTGCGCCTACATCTACGAGCCGGGCAACGTGCTGATCTATCACCCCGACGGAATTCAGCTGCCGGCGGCCACGCTGCCGCTCCACGGTTCCGGCGTCGTCTCCTATGAATCGAAACTTCTCTTCTTCAACGGGCAGGAGATGGACTATCTCGCCGCCTACCGCGCTTTGCCGGATGTCGCCGAAGCCTATGGGGAGATCAAGCGCCCCGCCTGGATGGCGGATGTGTTCGCCCAGATCTGGGTGCGCCCCGAATTTGCCGGCGATGCGGCAAAGCAGGTGAGTCAGCTCCTCGCCATGACGGAGCGCGGCGACATCATGGTGATCCTGAACCAGCCTTTCATCTGGGGCGATTTCGGCGAAAAAAAGCGTTTCCGGAACATCTGGGGAGCGTGGGTGGAGGATATTGAGTATATTGCTCTCGTCGAGGAACTTAAGAAACTTTCACCGCGCGTCAGAGTGGCGCTTTACACCTGGATCTGGACGATCGCTCCCGATTCCGATTTCAACCGCGAATTCCCCGGTGCGGCCATTTCCCGCAACCGGAAGGGACAGATTTTCAACTGCTATCCCGGCGTGGAGCTCTCCTACCAGCGCCGGCTGAGCGATTCCGCCGGGCTGGCGCATCTTACGGAACAATATAAGACCATGGTGCAGAAATACGGCGTCGATTTCGTCTATCTGGATGGCGGACACGCGGAAGCGCCGTTGATCGACTGGAAGCATGGGACGGTCGATCAGGGGTATCAGTGGCAGGATTTCTATCGCTATATGCGCCGCCTCTCCGAAGAGTACGGCCGGGGCGGCGTCTGTTTCAATTTCAAATCCAACCCCATCGCCGACAGCGGAATCTCCGAGATGGCGCTGGACGCCTTCCGCAACAACCCCGCGCTGGTCGGCGCGCGGATCTGGGGCGGCAAGCTTCAGGAGAAACTCGACCCCGATCACCGCGTCATCCCCTGTTACTGGGGAAAGAGCGATCCTTATTACACCAATATCTGCCTGGGACTCGGGCTTTTGCCGCATATCGAATGCGCCGGGCTTTCCGCGGTGGAGGCGGATTTCATCACGATCAAAAGTCCCTTCTTAGGTGCAATGCGCGAAATGGCCCGGACGGTTCCGGTGCGGATCGTTCCCGGATCCATGCTGGATGACCCGGCGTCGAAGGTGCTCGGGTTCGAACTGGAACGCGGCGGTTCGACGCTCTATTCGCTGATTCCGTCGGGAAAACCGGGAACGCCGTTTGTGCTTCCTGCCGGTAAGAGATTCTTATGGTGCAACGATTTAGTGAATCCTGCCGGCTTCAAGGAGATTTTCACGGAGAAGCAGCAGCTTCAAGCGTATGAAACGCACGGCTGGCGGCTGTCGCGCACGGTGAAGCATGCCTTTATGGGCAAGACGAATGCGCTTCCGCTGCGGGAGAATCTGCTCACCGTCGTGTCGGCTTCCGACTCCGGCGCGGTGATTTTGGCGGCGGATGGGTTGCCGACTCAACTGCGGCTGCCCAATCTCCCCGGCGTCGCGGTGGAGACCGTATACGCCGCCGATCGCGTGACGGGGAGGGGGACCGCCGGGAAAGAGCTCGATATCGCGCTCGCGCTGCCCGAAGGAAAAGGGCCCGGCAAACTTGAGCACGCCGAATTCCGGGGATTGTTCCGGGAGAACGGCTGCGCTTTTGCCATTCTCCGCATCAAAGGCGATTTCACGGTCGGGCTCCTGCCGGTCGCGAAGCGGGAATTTGCTCCGCAGGTTCCCGGCCGGGTTGCGCCGGGGGAACCGGTGCGGATTGCCGGGCTCCCGGCCGGTTCCGCATTCTCTCTCTTCCTTGATTCGCAATTGATTATGAGCAGTGCGTCCGGGGAATTCCAGATTCCGGAACTCGCCCGCGCCGGGCGCTATGAGTGGAAGGTGGAAGATGCAGCAAAAACACTTGCCTCCGGAATCATGGAACTTGTTGATGAAACGGTTGTTCCGCTTCCTGTGATCCCGCGCATCGTGCGCCCGGCCGCAACGCTTGCCCCGGTCGAACATGCGGCACTTGCGGCAATTGCGCTCGGCGGCGGCCAGGATGAAACTGCCGACCTCGATACGCTTACCCTGACGGCGAAGCTGAAGGAACGGCCTGAGACGTTGTGGAATTACTCCTGCGCCGGGTTCGAGTTCAAGAACGTCCGTTATTTGCGCTTCGATGCGGCGAGCGACATTGCGACCCGTTACTGCGTCGAGCGGCGCAAGAGCTGGGCGCCCGCCTTCGCCGGAGTTCTGGTCGATTATAAAGTCGGGGGCGCGTTCGTGAAACGGGTCGCCCTCGACCTCGGCATGACGCAGTACCAATGGAAGATGCCCGAGTTCGGCACCGGCCGCGTCCCCGACCAGCAGGTCAAGCTCGGCAACTGGATACAAACGGAACCGGCCGGAAAAGTCTCGCTGGATCTCGAGCGCTACGCTCCCGCCGGCTGGAACGGCGAGTGTGTCGTCAGCGCCTTGATCGCCAATGTCCTGCAGGGGCGCAAGCTCGTGCTGAAGCTGGAAGCGTTTTCGGTTGCCGACGCTGGAATCCTGGCGGAAGAAACCCGAAAAGCGGATGCGGCGGGTGAAATTGCTCCCTTTCCCGATCCCGTCGCCCTTCCGGGGGAGATCACGGATTTCCGCGAGCTGGTGAATCTGAAACCGGCGCTCCCGGCAACAAAGCTCGCCATCCGGCAGGAGGGAGGGAAGGTGTTCTTCGACTTCACCTGCTCGGAGCCGGACTTCGACTCGGTCATTCCGCACCTGGGCGAGTGGGTGCATGCCGCCGACAGCGTCGAACTCTATTTCTACGATCCGGGCGCGAAGAAGCTTTCCCGGGTCGCGGCGGATGCGGGGGGGCGTCTCGACGCCGGGGAGTTGCAGGGGGTCAAGGTCTCCACCCGTATGGTTCCGGAAAAGAAGGAATTTCATATCTCCTTCGAGATTCCTCGTTCGCAACTTCCACCGGGCGATGAACTTAAGATGAACGCCTGCCGCAACCGGCCGCGCCGCTACAACGAGCCCGCAAATCATTGGATCAACTCCGCCTGGGCGCGGCTGAAGGTGGAGCG
>JAVBSA010000164.1:0-8424 GCA_031556915.1 Victivallis sp. | reverse complement strand
AGGCCGAACTTCTCGATTTTTTCTTTGATTTCATCCAGCGACTTCTTGCCGAAGTTGCGATACTTGAGCATCCGGCTCTCGGACTTGGTGCAGAGCTCGCCGATGAGCTTGATATTCGCACTGTTGAGGCAGTTCATCGCCCGGACCGAGAGGTCCAGGATTTCGACGTCCTGCGCCAGAAGCTTGAACATCTTCTGCTCTTCTTCGGAAAGCACCACGTCCTTTTCGACCACCTGGTTGCCCATGAAGGGCTGAAGGTGATCGCGCAGGATCCGGGCGGCTTCTTCGAGCGCTCCCTGGGGAGTCACGCGGCCGTCGGTCCAGATTTCCAGTTCGAGGCTGTCCATTTCAGTTTCTTCACCGACGCGCGCCGCACCGACCTGGTAGTTGACACGGGTCACGGGGCTGAAGAGGCAGTCCACGGGGATCGTGCCGATCGCCCGGGGCGCGGTATTCTTTTCCGCCGGGATATATCCCTTGCCCTTGGCGACTTCGATCTCGGCGCGGAACGGCAGCGACTTATCCAGCGTGCAGATCAGCTGCTCGGGATTCAGCACTTCGACGGTGCTGTCGCAGACAATGTCGGCCGCGGTCACGGGGCCGGCTTTATCTTTGCGGATTTCCAGCGTTTTCGGACCTTCGGCATGGAGATTGAGCCGGACGCACTTCAAATTGAGCACGATCTCGGTGACGTCTTCCATCACGTTGTCCAGCGAGTCGAATTCATGCTTGGCACCGTCGATTCTGACCGACGAGATCGCCGCACCCTCCAAAGAAGAGAGCAGCACCCGCCGCAGCGAGTTGCCGAGCGTATGACCATATCCGCGCTGAAAAGGCGCCGCGATAAACTTGGCGTAATTCTCTGTCGAACTCGTGTCTTCCACGATAATCGACTTGGGCATCGGAAAACCGATCGCAGCAGTCATATTCTTCCTCCAAAATTATTATGCCCGCAGGCATTCTATGCGAAAAACGAACTACCGGAAATTCCTTTGCCGGGGGGCCGTCCGACCGATTCACTCACATCAGGCCGCCCGGATCGGGAATTCTCCGTCGAAGCCGGGTCAGACCCGGCGACGTTTCGGAGGACGACAGCCGTTATGCGGAACCGGAGTAATATCTTTGATCGCGCTGATTTCGAGGCCGGCTGCGGCGATGCCGCGAACGGCGGATTCACGACCCGCGCCCGGTCCCTTGATGCGGACTTCCACTTCCTTCATGCCGAGGAGCTGCGCCTTCTTGGCGGCGTCGCCCGCGATCACCTGAGCCGCATAAGCGGTGCTCTTGCGCGATCCCTTGAACCCGTTCTTACCGCCGGTGGACCAGCAGAGAACGTTGCCGTGCAAGTCGGTAAAGGTAACCTTGGTGTTATTGAAAGTGGCCAGCACATAAGCGATGCCGGTCGGAATATAGCGGCCGCTTTTGCCGCGCTGCTTGGCAACCGGAGCCGCCGCCGCCTCGGAAGCCCCAGCGGAAAGCACTTCCTCGGTGTTTTTGATTTCTTCAGCCATGTTATTTTATTTCCTGTTAAATGAAATTCACAAACGAATCGGATCCGGGCCTCAGGCCTTGGAGGCGAGGCGACGCTGCGTTTTGTCGCGGATCGCGCCGATCGTAATTTTCTTGCCCTTGCGGGTACGGGCGTTGGTCTTGGTACGCTGACCGCGGACCGGCAGGCTCCGGCGGTGACGGATGCCGCGGTAGCAGTTGATCTGCTGCAACCGGCGGATATCCGCGGAGAGCTGGCGGCGGAGGTCGCCTTCCACGACGAAATCGTCCTGAAGGATCTTGGTGATCGCGGAGATCTGATCCTGGGTCAGGTCTTTCGCCTTGAGATCTTCGGGGATCTGGACTCTTTCGATGATTTCGAGCGATTTGGCCGGACCGACGCCGTAGAGATAGCGCAGCGCAAAAGCGACACGCTTGTTGCCCGGAATGTCTACACCAATGATACGAGGCATAAGTTTCTGTTTCCTGTTTCTATGCGTTAGCTTTGTTGATTAACCCTGACGCTGCTTGTGACGCGCATCACGGGAGCAAATGACCCGGATAACGCCGTTCCGCTTGATGATCTGGCAGAATTCGCATCTGCGCTTTACCGAAGCTCTGACTTTCATAGAGTTGTTACCTCACGTTAGTCTTGTTATTACATTGTTTCCCAAAATACAAAAAACGCCGACAAGGCCACTTCCCCTCCCCGAACATCCGGTTTTTGCCGTTTGTCCGAAGACGGAACCGTGGTGCCGAGCCCGCACACTTTTGCCGGTTTTGCGTTCCCACGAGCGGTGGAATTGCGATATGAAAACGCGCCGGCATAAAATTTTGATTTTATAAATATAACATCAACTCAAAGTTTTACAAACCGCTTTCGTTACATTTTTCCGTTTTTCATCATTCATACTGCCCTATTTGGAAATGGGTCGGCACTGGCGAAGCTGCTGCCAAGCGGCATTATAATCAAAAACGGATATCTGGCGAAGATGCCTCTCCAGTGAATGATTCAGATTATCCTGCGTAATTCGAAAACGATCCGATGCCAACTCCTCTATCATCCAGGAATTAATACTTGCGCTGTAGTGTGTACGGTCCTTATAGTTATTGAAATTTGTGACAACCTCATCTGCAAGCTGAAAATCATAAAGGCGGACGTTAGGATAATGTAAAACCGTTTCAGCCAGGCGTCTCTTCAAAGCAACGGCAGCATCTGGATTATTATTTTCGTAGGCCATAATGGAATACGGCGGAAAGAAAGCAATGATTTCCTTATCCTGATTTTCATCCAAAAGTGGAACTAAAAACTCCTTTACATTTTTATCCGCAATTACCAACGAAGCCTTGCCTGCCTGTACCATTCGATGACCGTCAGCGGTTAAGAGATATTCGGCAAACACCTCCAGGTTACATGGGTAGTAAGGAGCCCAACTGTATAAATCATCGCGCGAAATGGGCATAGATTTACGTACGACAGCCCGAGCTGACGCCTGTACCGTGGATATATTCACCAACTCTTTGATACTATAGCTTTCTGATTGATACAGCTCCGGCGCCTGTATCGCTGGAGCATTAAGCAAAAAAGAATTCAAATGCAATTCCAAAAAAATTAATTTTACATTTTTCTTGCAATTAACATATCTTGTGAGAAATAAATGCTCTGCAATATGTGCGCCCGACATCGTTAATTTCAAAGAATTTACATGACACTCTCGATCAATTTCACTACATTTGAAATTCTCCGACATGGAGGAGCCAATAATGATTGCGTTGTAATCTTGATTTTTCGCAATGACAGCATTGTATTTTCGACTGTCTATCTCACCTAGAAGAAGCCCCCTTCTCCAACCCAGATAGTCAATTTTGTAATTCACAATTGCAATTGCCGATAGCCCCATAAAAATGAAAAGCAATGTAGCGGTAAATTGCAATTGTGGGATTGAGTGGCCGCAAAAAAATAATCGCTTCAGCATAGCATGTTTTTTTACTAGAAATTAAAATACAAAAATGGAACATCTCGTCCGATACACAGTATACCGATTACCCCGAGTACCCCGGTAAGCACGACACGCATAAATGGAAATCTCACCATTGCTTTTGACATCTGGTTTGAGTTTGGGAAAAAAAAGATTAGGATCAGCGAAAATCCCATCAGCATGACGACGAGCTTGTAACTGATTCCGCCTCTATTCAATGCGTTTATAAAAGACACGCTTAGCGCATCGAAGCCGCATCCTCCGAACATGCTCGAAATCATACTGACGGCTCGCTCCATACTTGTCGCCCTGAAAAATATCCAGAATAGATTGACTGTAAAGAAAGTTATAAGAGTCGCCAATACAGCGTGCAATTTGAAATTTGCGATTGACCCGCTTCGTCGGCTCCATAGACGGTGGCACAGAATGCCAACCCCATGCAATATGCCCCAGATCAGAAAGAGCCATCCGGCACCGTGCCACAATCCGCTCACCACAAAAACGATGAGCAGATTAATCATCGTCCTCCTGCTCCCAGAGCGATTCCCTCCCAGCGGAATGTAGATATAATTCATCATAAAACGCCCCAGAGTACAGTGCCAACGGCGCCAAAAATCCTGAAAATCCGTGGCTTTATACGGAGAATTGAAATTGATCGGCAACTCAATATTAAATAATTTTGCAATTCCAATCGCCATGTCGCAATAGCCGCTGAAGTCGAAATACAATTGAAGAGTGAATGCCAGAGCGGAGATCCAGGCTTCCGCAAACGTCAACGTTGTATTGGTATCAAACCCGGTGTTGGCAACAACGGCAATCGTATCTGCAATAAAGCACTTCTTCACAAGTCCGCAAAAAAAGAAGAAAAGACCAATGTTCACATTATTATAATTGATTTTATGATTGAGTTTATTGGTAAATTGAGGCAGCATTTCGCCAGACAAAAGAATCGGACCGGCAATCAGTTGCGGAAAAAAAGTAACGAATAAGCAATAGTCGATAAAATTAAATTTCTCATTTCTCTCCAAATATAAGTCCACCAAAAAAGAAAGTTGTTGAAAAGTGTAGAAACTGATTCCCAACGGCAGGATCAATTCAAGAACGGGAAGGTTCATTCTGAATAGATCATTCAGGCTATGAGCAAAGAAGCCGGCATATTTGAAGTAAAAAAGCAGTGCGATATTGGCAATAATTCCGACGACGAACAGCAATTTGCGTAAAACTCTGTGTGACGGCTTGCTTTTCAAGGCGGCGAATTGAGTACTGATCCAATAATTAACCACTACTGAACCGAGAATCAACGGCAAATAGCTGATTTTGAAAAAACTGTAAAAATATAAAGATCCAATGACAAGCCAAATTTTAGCCAAGGTGACAAATTTCCAAAATATCAGCAGATGATACCCTAAAAAAACGATAGGCAAAAACACAAGAAGAAAATAGTACGAATTAAAAAGCATAATATCCCAACCCTCAATCCCTCAACCACATCCCCATAGGCAAAAGGCAAGTCACTTCAAGCCGGATTCTCTTGGCAAATAGATAATATTGCATACAATTATGACAATTCAAGTCAGTCTCAGTCGAAATGTTCGCTTGTATTTTGTTTTCCCCGAAGCAATTCCCGCAACAAACTTGATGACATAGGGAACAAAAGGGGGCGAGCGCCCCCTTTTGTTCCCTACATGGCAGCGGGGATATCGATGGTGAGGGTGGTGAGGCCGTCGGCTATGATTCGGCGGATGGATTCCGAGAGGGCCAGCCGCGCCGAGGCGAGTTCGGGCGTTTCCGCTGCGAGCACGGGGCATTCGCGATAGAAGCTGTTGAACGCCTTGCCGAGGTCAAGCAGATACTCCACCAACCCGGAGCAATCTTTGCGTTCCGCCGCGAGTTGCAGAACCGCGGGGTAGAAGCTTGCTGTGACGGCGAGCGCCTTTTCGGTCGGGGCTCCGAGGAGGTTCCAATCGACCTCGCCGGCATCGAAACCGAGGCCGCGCTCGGCGGCTTTGCGCTTGATCGAGTTGATCCGGGCGGCAACGTATTGCACGTAGGGGCCGGTGTCGCCTTCGAACCGGAGCGAGGCCGCCGGATCGAACAGCATGGTGGTTTTGGGATTGAATTTGAGCAGCATGAACTTAAGCGCCCCGAGGCCGATGATTTCGCCGCGGGACTTGAGTTCCTGCTCGGAGAGTTCTTCGCCGCCGCGTTCTTTGCATGCTTCCATGGCGAGCGAGGCCATTTCGTCGAAAAGATCGTCGGCATCTACGACCGTTCCTTCGCGGCTCTTCATTTTGCCGGTGGGCAGATTGACCATGCCGTAGGAAAGGTGGAAGAGATTCTTCGCCCAGTCGTAGCCTAGCTTCTCCATGATGGCGAAGAGCATCTGGAAGTGAAGATTCTGCTCGTCGCCGACCACCCAGACCATCGATTCCGGCCGGTAATCTTCATACTTCTTGAGGGTGGTGCCGATATCCTGGGTGATATAGACGCTGGTGCCGTCGCTGCGCAGGACGACTTTGCTGCCGAGCTTGCCGAGGTCGCAGACGATGGCGCCGTCTTCGCGTTTGGTGAAAACTCCTTTGGCGAGTCCGCCCGTGATGATATCCTTGCCGAGCAGATAGGTGTTGCTTTCGAGGTAAGTATGCTCGAATTTGATTCCCATCCGGCGGTAGGTCTGGTCGAAGCCGGCGAAGACCCAATCATTCATCTTACGCCAGAGGGCGCGAACTTCGGGAACATTGGCTTCCCAGTCCTGCAACATCTTCTGGGTGGCGCGGCCGAGCTCGGTTTCGAGGAAAAGCGATTCGTCGTCGCGGTCGGCGAACTCCGGTTTCGCCGCGCGGAGCGCCTTGAGCTCGGCGGAGAGCGCTTTGTTGAATTCCACATAGAACTTTCCGACCAGGTGGTCGCCCTTGATTCCGGTCGATTCCGGGGTGCAATTGTCGCCGAACCGTTCATAGGCGATCATCGATTTGCAGATATGGATCCCGCGATCGTTGACCAGGTTGATTTCGATCACATCGTGCCCGACCCGCTTGAGGAGCGAAGAGAGCGACATGCCGAGCGTGTTGTTCCTGACGTGCCCCAGATGCTGCGGTTTATTGGTGTTGGGGGCGGAATATTCGACGAGAATGCGCTTGCGTTCCGATTCCGGCAGTTTCGCTTCGGTAAGCAGTTTCCCCGCGTCGGCGATGGAATCGCGATGGAGCGCGCCCGGCTTGAGCGTCACGTTGACGAAGGCTTTGACCGCTTCGGCGGATTCCACGTCGGCGTGGCTGCTGAGATAGGCCGCCACTTCCGCCGCGAGCGCCATCGGGTTGCCGCAAACTTTGGCGAAACGGAAGCAGTTGACGGTGATGTCGCCGGCCATTCCGGCGGGGCATTGTTCCGGTGCGATGACGTTCCCGGCGGGGAAATTGGGATACTTGCCCCGCAGAAAACCTTCCAGTTCAGAGAGAAATCGATATGCCATGATGAATCCTTAAAGTGTCGTTTTCACAACCGCCGCGCCGTCTCCTTCGAGCGGCTGGATGAAATAAGCGCCGAAACAGGCGGGAAGCAGCGCCGTTTCACCGGCTTCCAGCCGGGTCTGGCGCGACGGGTCGTCGGCTTTGCCCAGCAGCACGGGCGCGCTGACCGCGCTTAAGAGATGGAAGCTGCCGGAAGGCGTGGTGTCGTCGTTCCAAACCTCGGTCAACCGCAAGTCGGTGACCGAGAAGAAGGGGCAGCGGTTGACCACGTCGAATTTTCGGTTGTGGTTCACCTGGTCGGTCACGCCGGAGACGCGGGGGGAGGTGCGGTTCATGAAGTCGATCGACTGGATTCCCTGTTCCACGTGAAGTTCGCGCGATTGCCCGTTGGAATCCACCCGGCCCCAATCGCTCACCCGGTAGGTGGTGTCGCTGTTCTGCTGGATTTCGAGAATCAGATTGCCGCCGCCGATGGCGTGCAACGTTCCGGAAGTGATGAAATAGGCGTCGCCGGGCAGCGAGGGATAAACCTGAAGTAAGCCCTCCACATCGGGCCGGTCGAGCAGTGAAATCAACTGCTGGCGGGTCGCCCGGCTCTGAAGGCCGGCCAGGATCTGCGCTCCTTTGCGCGCGGCGATGATGTACCACATTTCGGTCTTGGGTTCGGCGCCGTTGCCGAGCCGGGCGCATGCCGCCTCATCGGGGTGCACCTGAAGACTCAGGCGGTCGCCCGCGTCGATCAATTTCACCAGCAACGGGAAGCGGCGGGTGGATTTCGCTTTCCGCCCGAGCAGTTCCCGGCCGTAATGGTGCAGCAGGTCATGCAGTGTTTTGCCGGCCATCGGCCCGTTGGCAAGTTCGCTGTTTTCGCCGTCGCGGTCGACCAGCTCCCAGGATTCGCCGATCGGATCGCCGCATTCGGGCAGTTCCCGGTGTAGCGTTTCGGCGAGTTGCGTGCCGCCCCAGATGCGTTCCTGGTAGATCGGCTTGAATTTCATGGGATAAAGCTGTTTGAAGTCTAAGAAGTTGTTCATGATTGATTCTCCGGATCATAAAAAAATTGTTTGCAGCACTCGATCAACTCTTGCGGCATACGGCTCACTTTGCGTTCACTGTTGACGCTCACCAGCACGACGTGGCCGGAAACCAGCAGTTCCCCGTCGCGCCGCACCTCGGAACAGATGGTCATCCGAACCCCCTTGATTTCGCCGATGTACGAGCGGAAGGTCAGGAGGTCGTCATACCGCGCCGAAGCGTGATATTTGCAATAGGCCTCGGAAACGGGCAGGAAAAAACCGCGCTTCTCCATTTCACAGTAAGGGAGCCCGGCGGAGCGCAGCATTTCAGTGCGGCTCCTCTCGAAATATTCCAGATAGTTCGCGTAATACACCACGCCCATCTGGTCGGTGTCGGCGTAGGGAACCCGGTATTCCGTTTCGTGATACATCTTACTCTATCCTCTCGATCACCCGCCGGACCACTTCGTC
>JAVBSA010000384.1:0-5341 GCA_031556915.1 Victivallis sp. | reverse complement strand
TGGGAGGGTTCGGGAGGGGCGAAGCACCCTCCCGGCGGAGTTTGAGGCAGAGCCTCAAAGCCAGGCGCGTTTATTTTGGCTAGCGCTTATGGGCTACTCGCCCTTGAGAATCCTCGCCAGGGCCGAAAGGCCCTGGACCCGGTCGGCTTCGCCTCCCTACTTCCGCCTTAAGATAACCACCCTTCCGCTCATCGGCGCCGGGTTGCTTAGCACGTACTCTCCGTTGCCGATGTGGCTTGTGCCCGTGTTGGGCGCGGCGAATTCCGCCTCGATCTCCCAGTCGCCCGCGGGCAGACGGCAGGCCATCTCGCCCGGAACTTCGTTGAATCCATGCAAAAAGAGCGCAATCCGCCCGTCTTTGCCGTAACGCATCAGGAGCTGGCTGCCGCGCAGTCTCCGCCGCGCCGGGGCGCTCATCGGGTAGAAGCAGGAATACCCGTCTTTCAAAATCGGAACCAGCTTCCGGTAAAATTCCAGCCCCTCACAGGTGAAATCCCACTGCTCTTTCGAAAGATTGAGGACGTCGCCCGACAAACAGAGCCGCCCCAGCATCCCCGATGCGAGGATATACCCGATTTGACGCAAATTGTGCGACGGCTTGACCACCGCCCAGATCTGGTTCTGGCACGGAAGCATCAAACGGTGAAGGCTCGCCGCAATCACCGGTTCCTCCGGCTCCTCGTGCGCGTCGGAGAAGGAGGACATCGACGTCAATGCGAACATCGAAGGCTCCAGCCGGTGCCCGCCCGAAGAGCAGTTCTCGATGACAAGCTCCGGATTCACCTCGCGCATGCGTTTGAATATCCGGTAAACGCCGAGCACATGGTTGCGCAACCCCTCCCCCGGCGAATCGGGGTGGTCGCAGCCGAGGCCGATGGTTTCGTTGTAGTCCACCTTGATGTAGCCGAAACGGTTCCGCTTCAGCATCTGAACGACTTTCTCCTCGAGGTAGGCGACCGCTTCGGGATCGCAGAGATTCCAGAAACGGCGGTTGGAACAGATCGGAATTCCGTCGAGGGTCAGGTGATTTTTTTCGTGTTCGTAAAACGCCCTGCCCTGGGGGCCGCAGACTTCGAATTCGAACCAGACGCCGGGAATAAGCCCGCGTTCGCGGATGCGGTCGGCGGTTTTCCCCATCCCGTCGGGAAACATTTCCCGGTTGGGCTCCCAATCCCCCTGGGCGGTGTGCCATTCGGTCCCTTCGGTTTTGAACCAGCCGGCGTCGATGACGAGGTAACGGATCGGCGTATCTTTGATCTTATCGGCGATGGCGAGAACTTTTTCTTCGCGGGGATCGCCCCAGGTGGTGCACCATTCGTTGAAGATGATGGGCAAATCCTGTTCGGATTCCGGCAGGTCGAGCCGCGCCTCCTGCTCGGCGAGCAAACGGTTGCAGAGCATGTCCAGATCCCCCGCGACGCAGGCCACGAATGCTTCGGGCGTGCGGAAGCTCTCGCCCGGCTGAAGCTGTTTGCTCCAGTGGCCGAACTCGCGGTCGGCGAGCCCGCCCGAAAGACAGAGCGTGAGAGCCCGCCGGCGCGAAAATTCGATCTGCCAGGAACCGGCCCAGGCGAGCTGGACGCCCCAGAAAACCCCGGCTCCGGCGTCTTCGACCGCCGCGAAGGGGTGGTAGCCGCGCGTCGGCATCGTGCCGACCTGGCCGAACCGTTCGCTCTCCATGGCATGTCCGTCGCCCCAGGAGCGTTCCAGGCCGAGATCTTCCGCCGTGTCGCAGACCTGCCGCGCCTCGCTGCTCCAATAGGAACGGAACCGGTGAAGCTTCAGCCGTTCGTGCGGTTCACCGTCGGTGTAGGGGGTGAGGCCGCCCAGGGCGAAACTTTCGATCATATCGAGGGTGAGCGGCGAAGAAGTACCGTTCCGGAATTCGGCAAACACAGTGAAAACGGGAACTTCACCGCGCCAGGAAAGATGGTGGCGGAGCTCGTTCCCGCGCGGATCGGCCAGCGTGGTGACGATCTCGTGATCGCCTTCGACCATGTCGCGGTAACGGAAAAGGTCGGTCGACCCGTTGAGGCGCATCGTCCGCCCCGCGCCGAAGCCGCAGGTTCCGTGATCGCCCCTGATTTTCACCTCGGTCAACGGATTGAGCCAGTCGTTCCCCTGAAGCGTCCGGTCGAACCGGGGAACTTTCGCGTTGACGGGAGCGATGGCCATTTCCGTCTGGCCGCTTTCCGGATTGTGATAATAGGTGACGACGGTGTCGCCGACGGTCATCTCAAACAATTTTTCGATCGACATGGCAGTTCTCCCGATATGGTTGTCGAATAATATAGATCAACCCTTTCGACTTTGCAATCCTAAAAGGTGATGCTTTCCCGGAGGGAGATTCCGGCCAGGTGCGAGGAGTCGTTCCAGGTGCAGAGCTGCCATTCGCCGGAGTCGCGGAATACGATCCGGCTGAAGCCGCCGTTGCTCAGGAGCGGCAACAGGTTGTTTGCCGCCGTGGATCCGGCGACGTGCCGGAAGATGCGGCGCAGCACTCCGCCGTGGGTGACGGCAATCAGCCGTTTGCCGGGATGCCGCCGGGGCAGCTGCCGGAGGAACGCGATGACCCTTTGATCGAATTCGCCGCTGCTTTCGCCGCCGGGGACAATGATGCCGCCGGGGCTTTCATGGCGGAACGCCTCCATGACGGCGGGGTGAGACTGCCACAGTTCGGCGCAGGGGCGGCCTTCGAGCTCCCCGAGCTGCCATTCGCGGAGTTCCGGAACGGGAATCACCGGGAGTTTCAAGGCTTCGCCGATGATTCCGGCTGTGACGGAGGCTCGGGCGAGGTCGCTGCTGTAAAGAACGCCGTAGGAACAATTTTCGGCGGCAAGACGTTGCGCCGCCGCCCGCGCCTGTGCCAGTCCGGTCGGATTCAATTCGCTGTTCCGGTGACCTTGCAGAATTCCGGCGAGATTGTCGTCGGTTTCACCGTGGCGGATGAGGACGAGAGAGGTTTCAGGCATCTGCCAGCAGCCTTTCGATGAATGCGGGGAAATCGGGAGCCCTGAAATCCCAGGTTTCGTTTCTCGGGGTTCCGAAGCCGTAGGCGGCGAACGCCCGGTTGACCTTTGCCGCCGTTCCCATAGCCAGGTCGGTGTAATGATCCCCGAGCAGCCAGTTCCGTCCGCGGTCGGGAGCGTCGAGCCGGGTCATGGCGTATTCCAGCGCGGCGGGAGATGGCTTCAGCGGAAAGCCTTCGCCGCCGCCGATGACAAGATCGAAGTATTCCGCGATCTTCAGACGTTCGAGCAACGGATCGCAGCTTTCGCGCGGCTTGTTGCTGACGAGGAGCAGTTTCCAGCCGTCGGCGCGGAGTTGGGCGAGCCCGGAGCCGACGCCGGGATAGAGCCGGACACTGCTCCGGCAGGCGGCGTAACAGCGTGCCATCCGTTCCGCCGGATTGTCCGGGCAAACAGGCAAACAGCGTTGCGCCAGGAGCGCAGCACCGTCTCCGGTCGCGGCGAGGATTTCCGCCCGTCCGAGCGGGGGGAGGCCATATTCGGAACGCAGCAGGTTGACCGCCGCGACGATGTCGGCGGAGGTATCCGCCAGTGTACCGTCGAAGTCGAAGCAGCAGAGGCGGTTCATGGCAATTCAAGCTCCATTCCGTCGAAGCCGACTTCGATCCCGTGCGGGGAGAAGGCGCGGAGGAGCTCCTGATGGGTCATTCCGCAGTTGTGGGTGAAATGATTGGCGACGACAATGGAGCCGTCGTCCGCAACGCCCATCTCCCGCATCCTTGCCAGCGTGTCGAGGATATTGTTGAGCCCCATGTGACAGTCGTCGGCCGGCGTCGGGAGAGCTCCGTAGGTACCGTCGAGAACAATCAGCCCAAATCGTTCGCCAGAAAACATTTCCCATGTGGATTCCGGAAAAAATCCGCTGTCGTTTCCGATGAAGACGCCACGCCCCGCCCCCGTTTTCCGGACGAAAAAGAGGTGGGCGTATGCCCCGTGGCGCGCCGGGTAGGATTTTGCGGTGAATCCTGGTGCCGCCAGGGGAAATTCTTCACCGTCGCGCAGCGGCCTGGGATCGATCCGACAGCGGTCGAAATCAGTGTTATACTCCATCAGGGCGGCTCCGACGGAGCGCAGAATTTCCGAATCGGCATGCAGGCGCATGAGTTCCGACTGTTCCAGCCGGGCGAATCCCTTTGTCCGATACCCCAGCGAAGACGCGTGCAAGTGGTCGCGGTGGCCGTGCCCCAGGAAGAGGTCGGTCAGCGCCGCGTAGTCCAGATGAAAACGGGTCATGTGATGGAAGGAATCCGGGCCGAAATCGAACCGGATCTCCTTCCCCAACTGGTAGGCGCAGCGGGAACGGACATCGCGACCGCCCAGACCGGCAGCCTTCCGGCAGAGAGGGCATTCACAGAAGAGAGCGGGAATGCCCTCGCTGGCGGCGCTGCCGCAGATCAGAAACTTCATAAATTCACCTATTCCATGGAAAGATGTGTTACCTCGAAATCGAGGCCGGGGCGCGGCGCGTCCGGCGTCCGGTTGGAGCGATAGAAGAAGAACAGTTCTCCGCGCAGATTTTCACGGGAGATATTGCCTGTTTTTCGCAGTTCATCCCCCAGCCGGAGCCGGTAGGCGTGCTCCCGGCCGTCGCCGCGGAGCTCAATTTCTCCCGAATACCGCCCCGACCAGTCCAGTGATGGCAGGATCAGCTGGAGCGGGCCGGACTTCGCGCTCCGGATCCGCAAGACCAGATATTCCGGGGAGCTTCCGATTTTTCCGGCGTCGAAGGCAAGCAGCGCCGCCGGAACATCGCGTTCCTTTGAGGCCGGGAAGACGACTCCCAGGGCAAGTGTGCCGCCGCGCCGGATTTTTCGGGTTTTGCCGGAGAGCGTGGTGCCGTTTTCCTTCATATCCGTAAAGTTCCGGAATACGCCGGGCGCCAGCAGGTCGGCCGCATCCGCCGGCAGCTCCTCGGCTGTAACCGCGATCAGGACCGGAACCGGCTCTTCGGCCGGAATGTAATTCACCCCGCCCTCCCGCGCCGCTTGCGCGGAAAGGAAGTCGAGGGAGACTACCGGAACAAAAGGCCGTGGATTTTCCCACTCCATCACGAATGCGCCGACTTCGGCCATGATCGCGGACTGGCAGCGGATTCCTACTTTGGCTTCCGGCAGCTGCGAAACCGCCCACCAGTCGCCTATGTTGGTCTGGCTCCGCAATGGAATATCCGCCTTCGTGCCGTCCGCGTAGTTGATCCGGTAGGCTCCGGCCGGACTGTTCGCTTTCCCCCAGCCGGCGGTATGCAGAAAGAAGAGCCGGGAAACCCGTTTGCCGACCTTGATGTTGCGGATCGCCGCCGGAAAGTTCGGGCG
>JAVBSA010000116.1:0-3211 GCA_031556915.1 Victivallis sp. | reverse complement strand
AAAAGCGTGCTGCCCAAAATCTTCTCAGGTGATTTCCTGGCGGAACGGCTTTTGCCGATGCTGGCGGCGGCGTGGTGCGTCTGGATTCCGGGCGTACTGGTCGTCTACTGCATGCCGCCGGCGCTTCAGCTGCCGGTCGGCGCATTGATCTACAGTTTCTGGATCCTGATCTTCACCTTCCTCCACAAAGAAAACTGAAACTTATTTTCCCGCCGTGGTGAAGGTGTAGTGCACCGATTGCAGCACACCGCCCTTGGCGGAACGGAATCCGATGTACGGGGGCGAGTTCAAATAGATGTTGTAGGTTTTTCCCGGGGCAAGCCGCACCGGCACCGTAATGACAGTCTTGGTTTTATCGAAAGAGGGACGTGTGACAAACTCCGGAAAATCGATATCGCTTTTCTGGCAGAACGACCAGCTTGTTCCGCTCATCGTGCGGTCGAAGGTCACTACGATCTCTTTGGTGTCCGGATCGACGTCGGTTGCTCCATTCGCCGGAGAGAGGGCGACAACGTGGGGTTCATCCTCTTTCTCCCGGTCTTCTTTGATTTTCCGAAGATAATCGCTCCAGAGCGGCAACGTTTGATCCGTCACTTGAAACTCGACTTCATATGCACTCTTTCCGTCGAGGGTTTTGGAGGCGATTTTCAAATTTTCCCTGACGAACGCCTTCTGCGCCTCCTTCCTGCCTTCCGGCACAAAGGATACGGCTTGATCGGCGACCGTTTCGAGCGTCAGCCCCTTCTTGTTCTCCCCTCCCGGCACAATCGCCGATAACGTATAAACCCCGTCGCGGTTGACAACGCTCACCTGGCCGGCAATGCCTTTTTTACAGACTCTCAACACCTCATCCGGAGCGGCAGCGATCTTCCGTGCAAGTTCCTCCGGCAGCCCCATCGGGGGCAAAGCCATACCGGGGGGAAGCATGAGGAAATAACCGTTTTCGAGTTTCCGGATCGTCGCCCCCTGATCCGAGAGGCCGGGCGCAATGACGATTTCATCGGGGTTGGCGCCGTTCTTCAGCAGAATGACAACTCCATAGCTGCGAACGACCGCCGCATAGAAATGCCCCTTGTTTTTCCCGGAGGCGAGCATCAGTTGAAGCATCCGCCAGAGAGTCCGGTCGACATTACCGGTAACCAGAACGGCTTTCTCCAGCAGCGCGGCTCCGTTCTGATCGAGAGCCGTCCCGTTGAAATAGACCAGATCCCAAGTTCCGGCGGGGAGGTTCGCCGCGACGAACGGATCGACCGGCTCCCGCGTGTTCGCCATCAGACTGGGGATGAACAAACTCCCCAGAAGGAACAGCAGGCCGATTCCGGTAAAGTAACGCAATAATTGCAATTTTGTACGATTCATGACAAACTCCTGGATTCTCAATTTCAGGTTGGCGGCCGACGCCCCGAGCCCGCAGCCCGGAACCGGGACGCGCCTGCCGGTCTGGCTGGCCAGCAGGAGCCCGGCGTATTGCGCCATCCCCTGCCGGTCCAGTCGCAATGCCCTTTTTACCCTTTCATCGCAATCGAGTTCGGCGATCACCGCCCAGCGGGCGGTGAGAATGCGGACGAACGGATTGAGAAAGAAAAGGTTCCCGAGCACCATCAACGAAAACGCAACCGGGTTATCCCTCCGCCGCAGATGTTCCAGCTCATGAATCAGGATCATCCGCAGTTCGGAATCCGAGTATTTTCCGCATTCCCCGAGCGGGCAAATCACCGCCCCGCCCCGAAGCGTTCCGAAACAGGCCGCCACCGGCAGCAAACTGCCGCCGTCGAGCAGCCGTACCCGGGAACGCTCCAGGCCGGTTAAGCGTTTCGACTCGAGGAACACATCGAACACCCGGCCGCCGGTGATCGCGATACACCGACGGATCCGGTTGCGCCATATGAAATAATGCCGGATCTGTTTTGCCGACAGAAACAGCACACTCATCCCATAAAGAATCGCCAGGAGATCGAACAACGTCCACTTCCACGCAGTCCCGGCCGGAACCGGCGCGGCGGCGGGAGAAACCGGAGCCTGAGCCGGGGCCAAAACCGGAGCCGGTGTTGGAGTTGAAGTCGGAGCCGGGGCCGGAACCGGCTCCCAGGCGACATTCCAGTCTGGCACTTCAATGCGGTATGCGGGGGCGGAAACGCGGCTTTCCCCGCGGGGCAGCTCGATCCGTTCCAGCGGCAGCAGGACCAGCAGCAGCGCAAGAACGAAAATCCAGCGGCCGCCCGCGAAAACCAGCTTGCGCCGCCAGCACAGTTCAAGAAGGAGCAGCAGCGAAACGATGATTCCGCCGCGCAGCAAAGTGTTCGCCAGATAGTAGAGCAACGTTTCACTCATTGTTTCATCTCCTCGATCAACCGGCTGATTTCCTGGATATCGGATGGCGAAAGCTCGCCGCTGCGGATGAAAAAGGAGAGCATCGCACCGGGGGCCCCGTCGAACATCTTATCCATGAACTGCTTGCCGGCCGATTTCAGCGCGGCGGCTTTGCTCACCAACGGTTCATAGAGATAACTGCGGCGACTGCCGCTCTGCCGGACGAAATTTTTCTTGACCAGCCTCCCGAGCATCGTCTTGACGGTGACCGCCTCCCATGAATTGGCGCTTTGCACGTTCCTGACGATTTCAGGCAGAGTCTGCGGGGAATGCTCCCACAGAACCTTCATGATCTCCAGTTCGCCTTCCGGGATCCGTATTTCATCCATGGCGCATCTCCTTTTATTTATAAGTTACGCCGGTAACTTATAAAATCAACCCCGGAATCCGCTTTTTTCCCGATTTTTTTGAGAGAGACTGAAATCGCTCAGCGTTTTGCCAGGCTTTGGAGCCTCCCCGTAGCGCCCTGTCGGACAAGCTCCTTAAGCTGCCGTGGGACTTGAGGCTCTGCCTCAAACTCCGCCAGGAGGGCGCGTCGCCCCTCCTGGACCTTCCAGACCGGCAAGGTGCCGGCGCCGGCCGCAAATTCGCTGCGCGAATTTGCTCAACTTTTTTCTGATGCACAAGTGGGTTGGTACTCTTGGAGCGTTGGGGGTGTAAAAGCGGTGGGCTGGCCCCGCGCCGGTATGAAGAGCGCGGTGTGGGCGGACCTACCTCCCATTCCCCAAAAAGTACCCCGCCTTCGCCACGGGCTCGGCCTTTTGCTTCGCAAAAGCAAGGGGGCACTTTCCGGGGGCCCCGCTCTCCGGCAGTCCGTGCGCCGCTTCGCGTCGTACTCCCG
>JAVBSA010000420.1:0-8302 GCA_031556915.1 Victivallis sp. | reverse complement strand
GATGTCGGATTCCGCACGACCCATCATCCCCGCCCAGAAAAGAATTCCGCCGACCACGAGCGCCACCGGAATCAACGCTCGGCGCGGCTCGTTCTGCATGCCGACGCCTTTGGCGAAATAGTGAATCCGCGGCAGCACATTGTCCACCCCGAGGCTTTGCAGCACCCGCGGCGCCCCCAGCAGCCAGCCGAGCGCCGTCGAAAGCGTCGCCGCCTGAACCCCCGCCAGAACCATGAACCAAAGACCCCATAACGCATTGTGCGTCAGAATCCGGTAGGGGTGCGCAATCATTTCATCGCGCGGGAAACACCCCGCCGCAATGATGATCTGGATGAGATAAAGCAAAATCGCCGTGCTCAGCGCCCCCAGCGTCCCGCGCGGAATCGAAACATGCGGCGCTTTCAGATCCCCCGACATATTCACCCCCGCCATAATGCCGGTGACCGCCGGGAAGAAAATCGCGAAAAAGGGAATCATCGAGGGAATTCCCTCCGCCGGAGCCATGTTCGCCCTCAGGTTCTCCAGCGAAAAATTCCCGATCGGCCCCAGAAGAAAGACCACACAGGAGATCCCCAGGACGGCCATGATGAAATATTGCGCTTTGATCGTCCAATCCGCCCCCTTCCAGACCAGCAGAAGAAGAACTCCGCCGATCGAAAGGTTGAGCAGCGGAAAATAAGGGCGCAACGCCGGCCAGTTGCTCACCAACGCCTCCGTCGCACCGAGAATGTTGAACGGAATCGCCAGCGATTGCGAAAGAAAAAGCGTCAGCCCGATCGACGTTCCGAACGAAGGCCCCAGCACCCGGCTGATCAGGTAGTACGCCCCGCCCCCCTTCACCTCCGTGTTGGTCGCGATCGCCGCGATCGACAGCGCCGTCGTCAGCGAAATGCTCGCGCCCACCGCCAGGATGATGAGCGTATTGGCAAGCCCCGCATTGCCCAGCACGTAGTTGGTGCGCATGAACATGACCAAACCGAGAATGGTCAGCAACGCAGGCGTGTAAACCCCCGCAAAAGTTCCGAAATTATAACCGCTCTGAGGCGTGGTGTTCTCTTTCATGAAATCTCCGTTTGCATCATTGGAATATAACCACGCAACAACCGAATTTCAAATTCCCTCTTGCATTTTCTTTTCTGCGGAGATATGGTATGATACAAATATAAGGAGTTTGCACTGTATGAGTTTCTATAAAAACGTCGATCTTCTCTTCCGCCAGCACGAAAAACTGGTCTCGCGCAAAAATACCATCCTGCCCGGCAACGGCGTTTACAGCCGCTGCGAAAATCCCGTCCTGACCGCACGCCACGTGCCGATCTTCTGGCGGTTCGACCTCAACAAAGAAACCAACCCGCTCCTGCTGGAACGGATCGGCTGCAATGCGACCATGAATTCCGGAGCCATCAAACTCGGCGATACTTACTGTCTGATGGTCCGCGTCGAAGGCAGCGACCGCAAATCCTTCTTCGCCGTCGCCGAAAGCCCCAACGGCATCGATAACTTCCGCTTCCGCGACTACCCCGTCACCATGCCGGAAACCGACGATCCCGACATCAACGTCTACGACATGCGCCTCGTCCGCCATGAAGACGGCTGGATCTACGGCATCTTCTGCTCGGAACGCAAAGACCCCAAAGCCCCCGCCGGCGACCTCTCCAGCGCCGTCGCCGCCGCCGCCATCGCACGGACCAAAGACCTCGAAACCTGGGAACGGCTGCCCGACCTCAAAACCAAAAGCCAGCAGCGCAACGTCGTGCTCCACCCCGAATTTGTCAACGGCCAGTACGCCTTCTATACCCGCCCGCAGGACGGGTTCATCGATACCGGTTCCGGCGGCGGAATCGGCTGGGCCCTCGTCAAAGATATCACCAAAGCCGAAATCAAAGAAGAAACCATCATCGATGAACGGCTTTATCACACCATCAAAGAGGTGAAGAACGGCGAAGGGCCCGCACCCATCAAGACCCCCAAAGGATGGCTCCACCTCGCCCACGGCGTCCGCGGCTGCGCCGACGGGCTGCGTTATGTGCTCTACATGTACATGACCGCCCTCGACGATCCCTCAAAGAAAATCGCCAGCCCCGGCGGCTATTTCATCGCTCCCATCCGCAAAGAACGCACCGGCGACGTCTCCAACGTCGTCTTCTCCAACGGATGGATCGCCGACGAAGATGGAACCGTCTACATCTATTACGCATCCAGCGATACCAGGATGCACGTCGCAGTCTCCTCCATCGACCGGTTGGTGGACTACTGCCTCAACACCCCCGAAGACAAAGGACGCTCCGCCGCTTCCGTGGAAACCCTCAAAGCACTCATCGGCCGCAACCTCGAACTACTAAAGAAATACTGATGAACCGATTCTATAAAGAGTTTATCGTAAAGCCGGGCGATACAGTAGACCTCTCCAAAATGAATCCGGACAGAACCCTCGGGTTCAAGGATAAAGAGCAGATCATGCAAATGCTCTGCATCAACAACCAGAAAATCGCACGCCTTCAGAACGACCTCTATTCCGAAGGCAAACAATCGCTCCTCATCATCCTGCAGGCGCCCGACGCCGGCGGCAAAGACGGCACCATCAACAACGTCTTCTTCGCCATGAACCCCCTCGGGTGCCGCGTGCAATCCTTTAAAACACCCACCGCCATCGAACAGTCGCACGACTTCCTCTGGCGCGTTCACAACGTCGCCCCCCGAAAAGGCGAAGTCGTCATCTTCAACCGGTCCTATTACGAAGCCGTTCTCATCGAACGCGTACACAAATTCGTCTCGCTCGAAGAACTCGAATACCGCTACCAGGCCATCAACACATTCGAAGATCTGCTCTGCAAAAACCATACGAAAATCGTCAAGTTCATGCTCCAGATCAGCAAGGATGAACAACTGTACCGCTTCGTGCGACGCCTCAAACGCCCCGAAAAACATTGGAAAATATCCGCCAACGATTATCACGAAAGACAGTATTGGGACGGTTATATGGAGGCGTTCAACGTCGCCCTTTCCAAATGCTCCACCGCCAACGCCCCCTGGTTCGTCATCCCGGCCAACTTCAAACCGTTCCGGAACCTGGCCGTCTCCCAAATCATCCTCGAAACCCTCGAGTCGATGAAAATAAAGCTCCCGTCCCCCTCGGTCAACCTCCAGGAAACACGTCGCCTCGCAGCCATCGAACTCTCCCGGCAACGCAAAGAACGTCGCCGCTGCTGCAAATAACCACCCGGACTCCTGTTCCCGCGATATCAGCGAAGAGACAGGACTCTTTTTTCGTATGTGCCGATTTCGTCCATAAAGGAGAAGTTGAGGGGAACATTTTCTGTTTCGCAGAAGTGGTCCCAGACGGCGCCCCAAGGGAGCGATTTTGCTTCTTCCTGGGCGGCGAGGCGGCCGGTGAAGTTCTTTTCGGCTTCCAGTTTCCGTGCTTTGGCAGGTTCGAGCAGGGCGACCAGCAGGGCTTTCTGGGTGTTCCGGCTGCCGATGACCCATGCGGCGATGCGGTTGATGGAGGCGTCGAAATAGTCGAGCGCCAGGTGGATTTTGTCGAGATAGCCGTAAGCGGCTGCTTCGCGGGCGATGCTGAGGAGCTCGTCGTTGAGGGCGAGCACGTGGTCGCTGTCCCAGCGGACGCCGCGGCTGACGTGGAGGAGAATTTCGCTGTGGAAACAGAAGACGGCGGAGAGCTTGTCGGCGACCGACTCGGTGGGGTGGAAGTGGCCGGAGTCGAAACAGAGCATCTTGTTCCGCGAGGGGGCGTAGAGCATGTAGAATTCATGGGATCCGACGGTACAGGATTCCGCTCCGATTCCGAAGAGTTTGGATTCGACGGCGTCGCGTTCGAATTCCGGGGCGATCTGTTCTTCGAAACAGAGGTCGAGGGATTCGGCCAGCCGTTTACGCGGGGTGAAGCGGTCGGCGGGGGTATCTTTGAATCCGTCCGGCGCCCAGAAATTGCAGACGGCGGGGCTGTCGAGCCGGCGGCCGAATTCGGCGCCGATTCGGCGGCAGGCGCGGCCGTGGTCGATCCAGAAGCGCCGGATTCCGGCGTCGGGATGGGAGAGCGACAGATTGCAGTCGAGTTTCGGGTGCGAATAGAAGGCAGGGGCGATGTCGAGCCCGATTCCTTTCTTTTCCGCCCATTCGAGCCAGGTGCTGAAGTTGGCGGCGGTGAACCCGTCGCGGTCGACGCCGGGGAACATCCTGTCTACCTGGTGGCCCTGGAGCCCGACCCGGTGACGGCCCGGGATGAGTTTCAGCGCGAGGTCGAGGTCGGCGCGCAGTTCGTCGGCGGTGCGCGCGCGGCCCGGATAGTTGCCGGTCACCTGGCAGCCGCCTGTGAGCGCGCTGCCGGAATCTTCGAATCCGGTGACGTCGTCGCCTTGCCAGGCGTGGATTCCGAGCGGAGTTTTCCGCAAGGTGTCGAGTGCGGCGTCGACGTCGACGCCCTGTTCGGCGTAGATTTCACGGGCGAGTTCAAAAGCGCGTTCGATCCGGTTCATAATTCATGTTCTCCACTGTTGAGTTCCATGCCGTTATCCCGTACGGCGACGCAGCCTTCCGGAATCCGGATGTAGGTTTTACCTTTTTCGATGCGGACAAAAATATTGCCGTTCGGTGTCGGAATCCGCCCTTCGGCGAATTCGAGGTCGCAGAGCGAGGGGGAGAAGCGGAAGCGCCCGAAGCCCGGAGTCAGCGCTTCCACGCCGAGGATTCCGGTCTGGAAAAACTCGATCGGCGCGGTTCCGAAACCATGGCAGAGGCTGCCGGCTTCGCTCATGGCTTCGCGCCCGAATTTATGGACACCCGCCTCATAAAGCGCGGGGAATCCGGTCATGACGGCCTTGCCCCAGTAGCGGCGGAGCCGGTTGACGACCTCCTGCCGGTTGCCGTGGCGGACCAGCTCGCGGAAGACGAAGAAGTGAAGGTAAAACTCCGGCATATGCACGCCGGGATCGGTCAGGGCGGCGACGAATTTCCGTTCGGTTTCTCCGGTGAATTCGCCGGTCGCCAACGCCAGCGCGTGGGCGAGCTGGCTGGAGAGCACGGTGTGCTCCTGCAGCTTCATCGTCTGGGGATCCCGGCGGTTCACCATCGCGGGGTCGACCAGATAGCCGCTGTCGCCGACGAGGAAGACTTTCTTCATGCCGTCGACGGTGCGTTTAATCCGCGCCTCATATTCCGGGTTGGCGCCGTCGAATTCCATATAGAGTTTGAGTGCAATGATATAGAGCGAATTGATCATCGATTCGCGACAGCCGTTGAAGCTGTACCCGGCCAGCTCGAATCCCCAGTCGTAGAAATTCCAGTGTTCGGTGGGAGCCGAGGTGATTCCGTTCTCATCGACCTGGGCTTCGAAAGCGTCGATGATCCGCCGCAGGTTCGGCAGGTAGGTTTTGACGGTCTCCCTGTCGCCCGAGGCCAGGAGATAGTCTTTCAACATGATGAACAGGAAAAAGTTGGTCGGCGGCAGCACCATGGGGTGTTTCTCCGGGGCCGGGCAGAGCCCGGGCACCAGGCCGTCTTCGCGCTGCTGCGAAAAGGCGAGTTCGAAAGCGCGGCGATGCACGTCGCAGACGCCGAACGCCGCCAGGGTGGTGCGGTTTTCCACCACCAGGTCGTTGACCCAGAAGGCGCGCTCGCGCCAGGGGCAGTCCATAAAGATATCGGTGGTGCAGACGTCGAGGGTTTCGACGCAGATTTCCTGAATCTTGTTGAGCAGCGGATCGCTGCAGAAGAAGCGGCCGACCTTTGCGTAGGGGTAACGGATCATTTCCGCTTCAACCGAACGCAAGGTCACGGGACGGTCGAAGTTGCGGAAAATGAGCTGGACAAGTTTGATTCCGCGATCGCTCATCACGCTGCCGATCCGGTTTTCCCCCTCGCGGAGAATGTAACGGTCGGTGAAACGGTAATTGGGATTCGCGTAGAAGTCGCTCTGCACCCGTTCGTTGCGGAACAATTCCTCGCCGTAAATCACGTCGACCACGGTTCCGGCGGGGGCATCGACGGCGACGAGGAGGCGGCCGATGATTTCCCGGTCGAAATCGTAGACCAGCGAAACGCCGCTTTTTTCGCGGTCGGGGAGAATCACGCTTCCGGCCATCCGCCCGGCTTTGAGTTGCGCATGGGGTTCGGCATTCAGGTATTTCGAAAGGGCTTCCAGCTCCACCTTTTCACCGCCGGCCGGCACTTCGGCCGCCCGCAGAAGGTCGGTCGCCCGTTGGATGGTCAGGTCGAGCGCGGGAACATTGCGCGCTTTGAGCGCTTTGCCGAGCAGTTTGGCATTGGCGACGCAAACGGCTTGCGGCCAGTCGGCGTTGGGCTTCCTCTCCCAGCCGGCGGGTTCCAGGCGGAGATCGCGGAACTCCATGAATCCCGCCTGGATGGTCCAGGCGGGGACGTCGGGGCGGTATTCTTCGGCAATCTGCAGGCGCCACTCGGTATCGGTTCCGACGATTCCGGGAATTTCGAGGCGGAGCGCCGGGGTAACCGGGGCGAGAATGAAATTCTCATCGATCGGGGAATACACTTCGGCGGCAAGCAGATTCTGCCCTTTCCGGAGTTTGACGGCCACTTCATAGGTGTCGAAATAGTTGAGGCCGCGGGTTCCGCGGACCGGACCGGTTCCCAGGAATTCGCCGTTGAGCCAGATGCGGTAACAGCTGTCGGCGGCGATCCTCAGGAACGCCTGCTGCGGTGCACTGTCGAGGGGGAATTCCCTGACGGCGCGGAAGCAGCAGTTGTTCTTGGTGGGCCGTTCCGGCCCGATCCACGGGGCGTTGAAGACGAATGCGTTGTCCGGTTCTTTGACCATCATCGTAGAAAATCCTTCCTGTAAATTGGGAGTGTTTGTATATATTATACGGGAAAAAGATTTTTTTGAAATGGATATTTTCCGGAAAGATATATCTGTTTCACACATTGAGCCGGCTTCGGACGTTTCCGGAACCGGCTCAATTCTGTTAAAAGGTTAACTGGATGTGCTTACTTGGGCAGAAAGATTTTTTCCAGATCGAGGTTCGAATAAGAGTTAAGGGTGACGAGAGTCTTGGTGTGGACGATTCCTTCGATATCATGGGTCATTCGGGTAGCGATGATGTCAGCCAGTTCGGCGTTGTTGTTGACGCGGATCATTACGACGAGGTCATATTCGCCGGCGACGGCGTAAACTTCGGAAATGCCCTTCAGTTTGGTAAGCCCGCTGATGACATTATCGATCATAGCCCGCTCGACGTTGACCAAAACGATGCCTGTAACCATTTTGCCGGTCTCCTTATATTGAATTTTGAGGAGGGACGCCCCTCCGTTACCCTTAACTATAACCGGAGCTTTCAGGAATGCAACCCCTTTTTCGCTTATTTCGTTAAAAAAGTGTTAGGGAAACCAAACCGCAAAATTCCCGCAATCGACTCCCGAGCACAAAAAAGCGTTTTTTTTTCGACTTCCTCTTGCAAATGTCAAAAAAAGGTGTTTATTAAGAAGGTGTCGGGATTCCGACAACAGGTGGCAGGATAGCTCAGTCGGTAGAGCAGAGGACTGAAAATCCTCGTGTCCCCAGTTCGATTCTGGGTCCGGCCACCATTTTTTGTTTATACGCCAGTCCAAGCGACTGGCTTTTTTGTTTTTTGGGCAAAGCCCCCGCTTCAAAGCCGCTCTCCGCCACGCCGGTCACGTGTCATTTCGCCCTGTAACCGCTCAACTGCTCAGATTTCCCGGTCTTGAGCTGTGTCACTCTCCCAAATCGACACGACCGCATATCGAGCTGAAAATGCCGACTCTTCTCTCCCGTGTTTTTCTTTCACGGAACACGCCAACCATTCGGGATTCGAACCACCGTCCTTTCAGAATTTTGCCAAATCACCGAATGCGCTTAAAAAATGAAAATTCCGTGTTATTGTATACGGGTAAACAGTCAGGCATGAGAGGTTTTTCATTCGATTGCCTGATGTGAAAGGAGCCTGTGTATTATGAATGAAAGACTGCGCAAAAAGAAACATCTCGGGGAGTTCCGGGAGATGGGATTCGATTTTGCCATCCACCTTAACCCAACTTCCGCACTCAATGATGTTTTTGAGGAGATGGTGGCACAACAAAGCTTTCACATCTACCGTTTGAAGCGTTGCTTTTTCACCGGGAGCAAACCGGTATTAATGCCGAGAGCCGCGAGAATAAACCGCTGGCGTTCGTCGGGGCGGCCCGGACGGCAGATGCGATACTCCCACTCATCGGTCGGAACGATCAAGGTTGCGTAGCAATAGGTTTGCAAAAGTCTCCGAACCTTTTGCCAGGTAACGTCATAATTGGC
>JAVBSA010000019.1:0-7663 GCA_031556915.1 Victivallis sp. | reverse complement strand
CGGGATTTTGATTGCGATGCTGATTTCGGAACCGGCGGAACCGGCGGTGCGTTCGAACCGGCGTTTTCTCTGGATTGCGCCTGCTCTGGTGTTGGCGCTGGCGTCGATTTGGGGGAATCATTATCTGTTGCGTGCGGAGCTTACGCTTTATGATTTGCAGAATGTGTTTCAGAGTCCGGCGGGTGGGGCGAAGAGGCCGCCATCTGTTGCGGAGGTGACGGGGGCGTTGGAGCGTGCGGTCGAGGCGCGTCCTTATTCGCCTTTCCCCTGGGAGACGGCGGGTGATTTTTATCTGGCCAACCGCGATTACCGCCGTGCGGAGGAGTGCTTTTTGGAGTCTCAGAGGCGGACAATGTCGCGTCCGTCGATTTACGGGCGGCTTCACCGGATCGAGTACGCGCGCGGCAACCATGAAAAGGCGCGCGAGCTGCTGTTGGAGATGTACCGGCGCTTCCCAATGAGCCCGAAGTACCGTGAGAGGGTGATGGAGCTGTACCCCGACGCGGTGAAGTAGGGGAGGCGAAGCCGACCGGGTCCAGGGCCTTTCGGCCTTGGTGCGGTTCTTAGGGCGCATAGCCCTAAGCGGAGTTTGAGGCGGAGCCTCAAGTAGTTTCGCGCGCCGGTGACGCTAAAAAAGGAAAATTTGAAAAATTTTCCGCCACCAGAGCGTGCGCGGTCTGCTTTGACCGTCAGGTCAAACAGACCCCGACCCCTGTCAGGCGCCCACGATTTTTAAAACCGCAAAGTGTTCGATTAACAGTCGTTGGTGTCGGGGGGATGCCCCCTTCCGGGGGCTGGTTTTTGCGCCTGGCGGCGCAAAGAACCGCGCACGCTCTGTGGCGAAAATTTTTTCAAAAATTTTTCTTGTTCAGCGTCACTTACGTGCGATAAAACTTGAGGCTCCGCCTCAAACTCTTTTAATGCTGCCGCCTTCGGCGGGAGCTTAAAAGCGTTTCGCCGCTGGACCACGACCAGCCGATGGGCTGGACCAGCCGCTTCGCGGCTATACTGTCCCCTACTCAAACCTCGCCCTCAGCTCCTCGAACGTCCCTTCTTCGATCGACGTCCTTATCCGCCGCATCAAATTCAAAAAATAATGAAGGTTATGCAGCGTCAGCAGACGCACCCCAAGAATCTCACCCACATTGAAAAGATGGCGGATGTACGCCTTCGTAAAGTTCCGGCAGCAGTAACAGTCGCATTCCGGATCCACCGGCGTGAAGTCTTCCGCGTAACGGCCCGCTTTCACCGGAATCGTCTGCCCGTTGCCGACAAACGCGGAACCGTGACGGCCGAGACGGGTCGGCATCACACAGTCGAACATGTCGACCCCGCGCGCGACACTCTCCACAATCTGGCGCGGCGTCCCGACGCCCATCAGGTAACGCGGCGCATCCGCCGGCAAATGCGGAGCGGCGGAATCCACCGCGAGCAGCATCTCCTCTTCACTCTCACCCACCGAAACCCCGCCGATCGCATAACCGTCGAAGCCGATGTCTATCAACGCCTTCGCCGATTTTTCGCGGAGATCCCGGTAAACCGAACCCTGTACGATCCCGAACCGGATCTGTCCGTCGTTCAAAGGCTGTTCACGGCTCATGCGCTCCCAGCGGGTGGTGATTTCAAGCGATTTCGCCGCCTGTTCCCAGGTGGCGGGGTAGGGGGTGCATTCGTCAAACGCCATCACGATGTCGGAGTCGAGCGTGCGCTGGATCGCCATCGACTCTCTCGGCCCCAGAAAAAAACGGCTGCCGTCGATGTGAGACGCAAAACGAACACCGTCCGGCTCCATCTTGCGGAGTTTCGAAAGGCTGAAAACCTGAAAGCCGCCGGAATCGGTCAGGATCGACCGTTTCCAGTTGCTGAATTTGTGGAGGCCTCCGGCTTTGGCCATCAACTCCATGCCGGGGCGCAGAAAAAGGTGATACGTATTGCCGAGAATGATTTCGGCGCCCAGCTCTTCGAGCTCCGCCGGAGACATGGCTTTGACGCTGCCGCGCGTACCGACCGGCATGAAGACCGGGGTCTGGATGGCGCCGCGCCGGGTGGTGAGAACACCGCGCCGCGCGGAGCCGTGCTGTTTTAATACCTGAAACATCGTGATCCTTATAGCGTTAAGTCGGACTTGCCGGACTTGTCGGACAGGTCTGACGTTATAAAATATCGCCATTTTATTGAAAAGCAACTTGATTCTTCGTTCGGAATGTTGTATAATAGTAACCAATATGAAAAATCATGAGAACAACCGCAGCGCGAATTTCCGGAACGGGGAATGTTTCCCGGCTCCTGTTGCTTCTGCCGTTCTCACTTCTTTGCTCCTCCTTCGACTTACTTGCGCCGACCGGGCCTGAGTAAAGACGCAAGCTTTCTTTTCTTAATCGGACTCTGAACCGGATCGGCGGATCCTTTGCCATCGGGAGATTTCCTCTGTCTTTTGTTCTCCCTTCCCTCTGTCAAGAACGTTTATTTACAGGAAAAATATAGAAATGAAAGATTATCCCAAGTACCGCCCCGTCCAGAGTTATGATGTCGCCGACCGTCGCTGGCCCTCGAACCGCATCACCGTGCCGCCCGTGTTCGTGCCGGTGGATCTGCGCGACGGCAACCAGGCCTTCGCACGCCCGATGAACGTCGAAACCAAAATCCGGTATTTCAAAATGCTGTGCGAGATCGGATTCAAGGAAATCGAAGTCGCTTATCCCGCCGCTTCGAGCGAGGAATTCGAATTCGTCCGGCGCCTGATCGAAGAAAAAATGATTCCGCCCGATGTCCGCATTTCGGTCTTCACCGCCGCGCGCAAAGACCTGATCGACCGCACGGTCGCTTCGGTCGCGGGAGCCGACAAGGTGTGCATTCACTGCTATATTGCCACCAGTGATCTGCACCGGCAATTCGTCTTCGGCAAGACGAAGGAGGAGATCATCGAAATCGCCGTCAACGGTACGAAGATGATCGCCGACGCCGTGAAAACGGCCGGAATCAACGATTGCCATTACGAGTTTTCACCGGAGGAATTTTCCGATTCCGACGTCGGTTTCATCGTGGAACTGGCCGAGCGCGTCCGCGAAGCGTGGCAGCCCCGGAACCGTAATTTCATCATGAACCTGCCGCAGACCGTCGAGCGCCGGGGGCCGTACGAATATGCCGATATGATCGAACTCTTCTGCCGGAACTATTCCGGTATGGCGGACACCGTCATATCCGTACACACCCACAATGACCAGGGGTGCGCGGTCGCCGCCGCCGAAATGGCGGTCATGGCCGGCGCAACCCGGGTGGAAGGAACCCTCTGCGGGCACGGCGAACGCACCGGCAACATGGACGTCATCACCTTCGCACTGAACCTGAAGTCGCGCGGCGTGGAAACGGGCCTGGACTTCTCGCATCTGCCCGCCATTACCGCCTTCATCGAAGAGGTGTCGGAGATCAAGGTGCACCCCAGGACCCCCTATTCCGGCGAATTGGTGTTCACCGCCTTCTCGGGCACCCATCAGGATGCGATCCGCAAAGGCATGGCGCAGCGCCCCGCGATCGGCGAATATTTTCAACAGGGCTGGCGCGTTCCCTATCTCCACATCGACCCCGCCGATATCGGGCGCAATTACGACGGTTTGATCCGGATCAACAGCCAGTCCGGCAAAGGCGGCGTCGCTTATGTGCTGGAGAGCGTCTACGGGATCCATGTCCCCAAAGCGATGCACAAAATGGTTGCCCAGGCGGTTCAAGCCGAAGCGGAGAGAACCGGCGGTGAAATCACCGCCGCATGCGTCTACAAAATTTTCCGCGAAAAGATCGTGGACATTCCGGGGCCGGTCAGCGTCGGGAACTTCCGCATCCAGCGGCCCGCCAACGGGAATCCCGATAAAACCGCCGTGGAACTGGCCGTCCGGGCAGGGAACTCCACCTACGCGCTCAAAGGCGAAGGGGGCGGCCCCATCGAAGCCGCCGCCGCGTTCCGTCATTGCCCCGACGTCGGCGAGTTTCAAATCGAAAGCTACCACGAACACGCCCTGGGAAAAGGCGCGGATGCACAGGCGATTTGCTATATCGGGTTGAAATTTTCCGATTCCGGGAGTATTGTTTACGGAGTCGGAATCGATATCAATATCAATCTCGCGGCGATTCGCGCCATCGCCAACGCCATCAACCGAAATATGGAGTAATGTCATGGAAAAGCTCAACACGTGCAACTGCCGCGAAGATGTGATCGCCGAATACGGCAAATCGCTTCTGGTGCACGTGAACCTCGCGCCGGGGCAACGGATCCTCGACCTCGGCTGCGGTAACGGCGGGCTCACCGCCGAACTCGCGCGCCAGGGAGCAAGCGTCCTCGGCATCGACAACTCCACCGAAATGATCGTGAAAGCCCGGGATAATTATCCCGGCCTCATGTTCGCCAAAATCGACGCGCTCGAACTCCCCTATAACGAGGAGTTCGACACCGTCTTCTCCAACTCGGTCTTCCATTGGATTCCCGATGTCGCCCGGCTGCTCGCCGAAATCCGCCGCGCCCTCAAGCCCGGCGGGAAACTGGTCTGCGAATTCGGCGCGGCAAGCAACATCGGCACCATGCGAGAGGCATTCGCCTCCGCTTGCGCCCGGCACGGCGGCGAGTATGTAGACCGCTTCTATTGCCCGACGCCGGAGGAGTTTTTCGACCGCCTCACGGCTGCCGGGTTCCGCCCGGAGCGCGTGCTGGAATTCGACCGCCCCACTCCGCTCCCCGGCGGTCCGGAAGGCCTCAAAGGATGGGTAAAATGCTTCCTCGGCAAGGAGCTTATGACCTTCAAGGCTTCGGTTCGCGAACTGATTCTCGACGAGGTCGAACAGGCGTGCAAACCCCTCCTCTGGAACGGCGAGGAATTCATCGCCAACTACAGCCGCCTGCGCGCCATCGCGTTCAAATAACCCCGGATCGGATGAAGCTTCTCACGTGAAACGGTTCACTGCGGAACAATGTCTCATGTTTTCACTCCAGCTGCTGCTGGCTGGGACGCTGTTGCTGGCGGAACCGTTTCTTATCGCGTTGTACGAACGTTTCTCCGGTTCCGCACCGGCGATCGCGGCCTGCGGCATTGCCTGGGGCGGTTTCCTGCTTTTCTACATGATTGCGGCGACTCACTTTTTCCGGAGCCATTCGGTGCCGGTGTGGTATTTCGCGGCCGCGGGTTTTGCGGCGGGGCTTTTCGGCTGCTGGATCGCCGCTTGCGCGGCATTGAAATTTCCGGACTATATCCTGTCGACGCTCTTCAAGCGGGAGCTGCCCTTCCATGGCGGGGAGTTTCTTTTCCTGTTCCCGTTTCTGTGGAGCTGCTTCGGGGTTCTCCTGCCGCTTTATCCGGCGTGGAAGAGGAAACGCGCGCTGCTTCCGCTCGGATTTGCGGCGCTTGCGGGGATTTTCTTCTACTACTTTCTGGTGATGACGCTGGGGATGATTTCCAACACGATGAAATATTTTTCTTGCGGCGGCTCGTCTGACGTCAATTCGCCCGGCTGGGGATACGCCGGCTGTTTTCTGTGCGGCGTACTGACGCTTCTTTCGGCGATGGCGATGATACTGCTGAATGCGAAATTATATGGAACATTGTCCGGAACCCCGTTCCGGCGGATGTTCCCGAAGGCGGCGCGGATTCTCTGGATCGGATTCGCCGGAATTCTGTCCGTTATCTATATCGCGGCGTGTGTGACGAATGTACAGGCGAAAAATACGCAGAAAAAACTGGAAAACGCGCTCGGGGCAAAACTTGATTCCGAAGGCGCTCCCCGGCTTTATTACGGAAATCTTACTCCGGACAAACAGCCCTTCGTTGAATTGAAAGACGCAATGTTGCAGCTTCCGGCAATCAGCGGCCGCTTCATCGTGCGTTTCCAGGAAGCGGAGCTTCTGGAATTAGAAGCCTTCTATGCTGTTTCCGGAGCTCAAATCGAGGTCGGCGAAACGTTCCTGCGGGCCATCCCCGTGGTCGCGGAAGTGAATCCGGAGCAGCCCTTCAATTACGATTTCTCCGACGCCGAGTTCCGGCTTGCCATGCTGCTTCATTCCCGGATGGCTCTGGCATTGATGCGGAACAATCCTGTCGAAGCATTGCGTTTATGGAAACAAAACTGGGAATTGTTGGAAAAGCAAGGTGCTGAGATTTCCTTTCAAAGTCCGCATCGGTTTGCCGGGATGGCCGACGGATATATCGACCGGACCGAGGAGCTGTTGAGTCTGCGCATATTGGACAGGGAAGAGCTTTTGGCGTTGATCGGCCGGATCGAACTCTGGCAACGGCAATTCCCCGCATTGCGGGAAAGGATGGTTTATCATCGGGCGTTCTATTTGCCGCTCGGATTGAAATTCGTCGATGGATTGAATGAGGATGCGCCGTATCTCTTTTCCGAGGCGGTCATGCCTTACAGTGTGCTGCGGTGCTGCCGGAAAGTGGACGATACGATGCGCGGCTGCCTCGATTTCCTGAACGGTTCGCCGCCTTTGAAGGAGCTTTCCCTGTCTTGTGATTTCATGGCGAGGAGCGAAGCCCTGAAAACAGCGGCCGAAGCCGAATTGTTCCGGTTGGAGCACGGTTCGTTCCCTGCCGGCCTCCCCATCGGGCAAGTGATGGTTGACACCCGGCTGCGGACGATGGCGCCCAACGAAGGCTGTGGGCTGAGATCGGGAGAAAAGGTTTCCTGCCGCGCCCTGCGGATCGGCGAAGGGAAATCGTCCGTCCTGATTCTTCCCCCATAAAAAAAGAGCCGCCGATCGGCGGCTCTTTGGGGCTCCGGTTTCTTAGAAAAGGGGCATGGGGAAGGCGGCCATGAATTCCTTGACCTCGTTGCCGAGGCTGCGAAGGGCGCCTTCGTCGTTTTTGAGGGCGACGCCGCGTTCGATGAATTCGGCGACTTTGACCATGTCGGTTTCTTTGATGCCGCGGGTGGTGATGGCCGGGGTGCCGACGCGGATGCCGCTGGTGACGAACGGTTTTTCGGGATCGAACGGAATCATGTTCTTGTTGCAGGTGATCCGTGCGATGTCGAGGGCGTTGGCGACCTCTTTGCCGGTCGACTGCTTCGGGCGCAGGTCGATGAGCATGAGGTGGTTGTCGGTTCCGCCGGAGACGATGCGGAATCCGCGTTTCGCCAGTTCCGCCGCCAGTTTGGCCGCGTTCAATTTGACTTGCTTCTGATAGGCTTTGAATTCCGGTTTGAGGGCTTCGCCGAAGCAGACGGCTTTGCCTGCGATGACGTGTTCGAGGGGGCCGCCCTGGATGCCGGGGAATACTTTGGAGTTGATCGCCTTGATATATTCCTCTTTGCAGAGGATCAAGCCGCCGCGGGGGCCGCGGAGGGTCTTATGGGTGGTGGTGGTGACGATGTCGGAGTAGGGCACCGGGTTCTGGTGTTCGCCTGCCGCGACGAGGCCGGCGATGTGCGCCATGTCGACGAAGAGCTTGGCGCCGACTTGATCGGCGATGGCGCGGAACCGGGCGAAATCGATGGCGCGGGGGTAGGCGGAGGCGCCGACCAGGACCATCTGGGGCTTGTGTTCCAAGGCGAGGCGTTCGACTTCGTCGTAATAGATATGTTCGCTTTAGCGGTCGACGCCGTCGGGGACCATGTTGTAGGTCATGCCGGCGAAGTTTAGCGGGGGCCCATGGGTGAGGTGGCCGCCGTGGTCGAG
>JAVBSA010000708.1:0-5867 GCA_031556915.1 Victivallis sp. | reverse complement strand
CACCCTTTGGAAACCGCACCAAGGCCGAAAGGCCCTGGACCCGGTCGGCTTCGCCTCCCCACTTCTTGAAAAATCTTCGCTTTGCCATTATATTACATCACCAAAACGGAGCTTGAATCTTGCTGACGGTCGAACATCTCGTCAAATGCTATGACGCCGAACAGGCCCTCGCCGGAGTATCCCTTACACTCGGCAGCGGATGCATCCTCGGGCTGGTCGGCGAAAACGGCGCCGGCAAATCCACGCTGGCCAAATGCCTCATGGGATTCACCCGGCCCACGTCCGGACGCATTTCCGTTGCCCCCGGCATCCGGATCGGATGGATTCCGCAGGAATTCAACCTGGTCGCCCACCTGACCGCAACCGAAAATATTTTTCTCGGCTGCGAAACCGTCCGTCTCGGACTCCTCGACCGGGCAACCATGAGAACCGAAGCCAAACGCCGCCTGGAACGCCTGAAAGCCCCGGTCGATCCCGATGCCCTGGTCGGCGACCTCCCCCCCTCCGCCAAACAGATGGTGGAGTTCGCCAAAGCATTCGACGGCAAATGCCGCATCCTCATCATGGACGAACCCACCACCATCCTCAACCCCGAAGAAACAAAGCGCCTGTTCGAAATCATGCGCGAATTCAAGGCCGGCGGCGGAGCAATCATCTTCATCTCCCACAAACTCCCGGAAGTCCTCGAAATCTGCGACGAAATCGCCGTGTTGCGCGACGGCGAACTGGTGAGCCGCTCGCCGGCGCACGAACTGGATCCCTCCGAAATCGCACGCCGCATGGTCGGAAGGGAACTCTCGCGCCTCTTCCCCGAACCCATGACGGCGGAACCGGGCGAAATCGCGCTCGAAACAAGCCATCTTTCCTGCGGGCAAGAGGTGAAGGATGTCTCTTTCACACTCCGCAAAGGGGAGATTCTCGGCGTCGCCGGCCTCGCCGGAGCCGGGCGGACGGAGCTGGCCGAGGCGATTATGGGCCTCCGCAAAATCGACGGCGGCAGCTTGAAGGTCGACGGGAAAGCGCGCAAGTTCCGCCGCGTTTCCCAAGCGGTCGCGGCGGGCCTCTCCTATCTGCCCGAAGACCGGCAGGGGAGCGGAATTCTCCCCGGATTCACCATCGAAGAAAACATTACGCTCAACTCGCTCAAACGTTACTCGCGCCGGCTTCTGAATCGCGGCGCGATCCGGGCGGCGGCTGTGCGGTTTGTGGAACGCTTCCGGATCAAACCGGGCCGGGCGACGGCGAAACTCGCCGAACTCTCCGGCGGCAACCAACAGAAGGTGGCCATCGCCAAGAATCTCGATACCAACCCCGGAATTTTCATCTTCGACGAACCCACCCGCGGGGTGGATGTGGGGGCCCGGCGCGAAATCTACGACTTCATCCGCGAATGCGCCGCTTCCGGCATGGCCTGCATGCTCATCTCTTCGGATATGGAGGAAATTCTCGGCATGTGCCGGCGGGTCATGGTGATGCGCAACGGACGCACGGCCGGATTCCGTTCCGGCGACAACCTCAACCAACAGGAACTCATGTACCTTGCCATAGGAGTCGAACCGAAATGAAACAACTCAACTGCCGCAAATACCTGGAAACCGGCGGAGTCTATCTCGCGCTCGCGCTTCTGGTCGTGATTTGCGCTCTTTTCCGGGAGTCGTTCCGCAGCCCGCAGAATCTGCTCAACATCACGCGGCAGGTCTCGTACAGCGGAATCATCGCGCTCGGCATGACCTTCGTTATTGCGGCAGGCGGAATCGATCTTGCGGTAGGCTCGCTCTTCGCTCTGGCGGGGGTGCTTTCCTTCTTCGCCATGAACGCGGCGGGGGGACCGGAGTGGGCGCAACTGCTCCTCGGGCTCGCCGTCGCCGTCGGAGTCGGCGTCGCGGGCGGCGCGGTCAACGGCGCGTTGGTCGGCGCCGCGCGGGTCCAACCCTTCATCGCGACGCTGGGGACCATGTCGGTCTACCGTTCACTGGCGCTTTATTTCGCCAACGCGGGGCTGGTCACGGGGGGGAGCGCACTGTATGCGAAGACGGTATCGGGAACATTCCTCTTTCTTTCGACGCCGGCCTGGACCTTGCTGATCCTGACCGTTTTTCTGACGGTGGTTCTGAAACTGACCCGGTTCGGGCGCTATGTCTGCGCGGTCGGTTCCAACGAACGGGTGGCGCGTTATTCCGGGATTGCGACCGGCTGGGTCAAGTGCCGCACCTATGTCCTGGTGGGGGCGTTGGCGGGGGTGAGCGCATTTCTGCTGGGCGGGCGGCTCAACTCGGTGCGCAGTTCGGGGGCGGGGCTCGCCTACGAGCTCGATGCGATCGCGGCGGTGGTCATCGGCGGCAGCGCGATGTCCGGCGGCAGGGCGACGGTTCCGGGGACGCTGGCGGGGGTGCTTCTGCTCGGCGTGGTCTCCAATGCGCTCGACATGTTCGGGGTTTCGGTTTATCTTCAGGGAATGGTCAAGGGCCTGATTATCATTGTCGCGGTATTGCTCCAATATAAACGAAAGGATTCATGATGAAACAACTTCTCACACTCTTCGGGGCGGCGCTGATGGCGTTCGCGCTCACCTCATGCGGCGAAGCGCCGAAAAAGATCCGGATCGGCGTTTCGCTCCCGGCGGCCGATCACGGCTGGACGGGCGGCGCCATCTCCGCCGCGGAACTGGGCAAAAAGAAATTGGAGGCGGCTCATCCCGGCTATGAGTTCATCATCTCCACCGCGCGCGACGCCGCGGAGCAGGTCGACAAGATCGAAAATCTTCTGGCGCAGAAGGTGTCGGCCCTGGTCGTGATGCCGCAGGAGCCGGGCCCGTTGACCAACGTGTGCGAACACGCGAAGAAGCAGGGAGTCTTCCTGGTGACGGCCGATCGCGGGCTCGACAGAGAGGTTCAGGACGTCTATGTGGCTGGCGACAACAAGGGATTCGGCCGCACCGCGGCCCGGACGCTGGCCGAAACGCTCGGCGGCAAAGGCGACATTGTGATTATGGAGGGAATCCCCTGTGTGGTCAACACCGACCGCGTCGAGGCGTTCAAGGCGGAAATCGCCAAACACCCCGGAATAAAGATCCTGGAATCCCAAGCCGCTTACTGGGATACGGAAAAGGGCTTGAAGCTCATGGAGAACTATCTTCAGAAGTACAAACACCTCGACGCCGTCTGGGTCGGCGACGACGACGTGCTGATCGGCGCGATGAAGGCGCTGGAGGAATCCGGCCGCAAGGATGTGAAACTCATGCTCGGCGGCGGCGGAGCCAAGGCGATTGTGAAACGGGTTATGGATCGTGACCCCGTGGTGCGGATGACGGTCACGTATCCGCCGCGGATGGTGGAAGTCGCCATGGATGCGGCGTTGCGCGGGCTGGAAAACGGCGGCAAGGCGAAGGAGGCAAAGATCATCATGCCTTCGGAGGTGGTGACGCCGGAGAATGCGGCGAACTACTATTTCCCGGAATCGATCTACTGATGGCGCCCGGATTCTGGGGCCGTTATTTCACCGGCAGGTGTTTCAACGAATACCTGCCGGGGGAAGAGGGGAAGCCGACGGTTGTTCTCGTTCATGGGATCCTTCACCGCGGGATCATGCTGCGCGACTTCGGTTGCTGGTTGAACGGCCGGGGGTATTCCGTCTGGATTTACGACTATCAGACGACTCGCGGGCGGATTGCGGATCACGGCAGGCGCCTTGCCGGGTTTCTGCGCAATCTGCCGGGGACGGGTGAGGTTGCGTTGGTGACGCACAGTATGGGCGGGCTTCTCACGCGTGTGGCTCTTGCGGAGTTGGAGGGGAGTGCCGTTGCCGGGCGGATCAAGCGGATTGTGATGCTTGCTCCTCCGCACAAGGGGTCGCCGGTGGCGGCTTCTTTCAGCCGGTTCGGGGCTTGCAATTGGCTGGCACGGCCGTTGCCGGATTTATCGGACGGCTTTGGTGCGGCCTGTCATGGTTTGCCGGGGATTTCAGAGCGGTACGAGTTCGGTGTGATTGCGGGCGACCGCGATGAGAAGGTGCCGTTGGAGTCGACGTTTCTGGCCGGAATGAAGGATCACGTGGTAATTTCGTCGCGTCACTCGAGTATTATGAATCAGTTGGAGGCGCGGAAGCAAGCATTGTATTTCCTTGAGCACGGCAAGTTTAGAAAGTGACGGGTAAATAACGGGTAAGTGGCGAGGCGAAGCCGGCCGGGTCCAGGGCTTTTTTGCCGGAGGCAAAAAAATGAAGCCGCAAGGCTTCGCTTCATACCGCGCAGCGGTGCTTCATATCTCTGATGCTTCATGTGCCGAAGTCACGCTTCATTCTTCGCCCGCCTTGCGATGAAGCATTGCCGCTAACGCAGCAATATGAAGCACCGCTGACGCGGTATGAAGCGCGCTTCGCGCAGGAGCATCCCCCGATACCCACGACTTTTATCGGCCTTAAAAATAGTGGGAGCCTGACAGGGGTCGGGGTCTGTTTGACCTGACGGTCAAAGCAGACCGTCGCCCGCCTGGTGGCGGAAAATTTCTTACGAAATTTTCCTTTTTCCGCGTCACCGGCGCGCGAGATACCTTGAGGCTCTCAAACTCCACTCAAGGGCTCCGCGCCCTTGAGAATCCGCGCCAAGGCCGAAAGGCCCTGGACCCGGTCGGCTTCGCCTCCCCACTTGCACTATCCCCCGCCCTGTGCTATGTTACCCCCACACCACCAGGAGGCACATTATGGATTTCAGCAAAAAATTCATCGTCAAACCCGGCGATAAAGTCAAACTCGATAAAATCGATCCGGACGAAAACCTCGGCATCGCCAAAGACGACGACGTCCTCAAACAAATCGCCGATAACGGCGCGGAACTGGCGAAACTTCAATTCGAACTTTACGCCGAAAACAAACGTTCGCTCCTGATCGTCCTCCAGGGAATGGACGCCGCCGGCAAAGACGGCGTCATCAACCACGTCCTTGCGCCGCTCAACCCGCAAGGATGCCGAGCCCAGTCGTTCAAAGCGCCGAGCACACTGGAACTGGCGCATGATTTTCTCTGGCGCGTCCACCTCGCCGCCCCCAAGAAAGGGGAAATCGTCATCTTCAACCGGTCGCATTATGAAGATGTGCTCATCCAGCGGGTCCATAATATCGTGCCCGAATCCGTGTGGCGCGAACGCTACGAGCTCATCAATGATTTTGAAAAACTCCTGGTGAAAAATAATACGACCATCGTCAAATTCTATCTGCACATCAGCCCCGAAGAGCAGCTCAAACGCTTCAAAGACCGTCTCGATGATCCCACTCGGCAGTGGAAAATCAGCGATGCTGATTACAGTGAAAGAAAACTCTGGCCCGAGTATCAGAAAGCATTCGAAGAGGTTTTCGAACGTTGCTCGACCGACCGGGCGCCATGGTATATCATCCCGGCCAACCGCAAGTATTTCCGCAATCTCGCGGTTTCCACGATTCTTCTGGAGGTTCTGCGCGATATTAAAATGGAAATGCCCCCCGTTTCCGTCGATATCGAACGGATCCGCTCCGATTACCATCAGGCCAAAGAGTGGGAAAAAGAAAATCTTCCGCCCTCCGGCCGCTGACTTGTCCGGAACAGGGGAAATGACGGATTAATCAGGTGAAAACACGGATTATTCCGCTTGAATAACATAATCTTTATATTTTTTTCACAAAAACGGCAAAAAAGTGAGAAAAATATTTGCAAAAGTCGGGATTTGATTATAGCTTAATCAATGAGGGTGGGTTTAATTTTATTGAACCTCGCATCGATTAACATAACAAAGGGGAAATGATATGCAGTGGGTGTACATTGCGGTGATGGTTCTGGGGTTGGTCGGCATGATGGTCTGCAGCAAAAAGCAGAAGAATAATCCTGCCATGCAGCCTGTGGC
>JAVBSA010000263.1:0-11675 GCA_031556915.1 Victivallis sp. | reverse complement strand
CTGGCCGTCGCGCGTCTTGAGGCCGTTGGGTTGGTTGAACTCGACGTAGACGACGCCGTCCTTCGCTCTCGCCTCTTTGACGGTGGGGGACATGGCGCTGTCGTCGCCGACTTTGTAGGTCTTGTACAAGGCCAGCTTCGCCAGCCGTTCCGCCAGCGGAGCCTTGTTCCGGGGGTGGATGTCTTTGACGTCGCCGAGATCGGTCGTCACCACGAAGCCGGCGTGACGGTCATGCTCGGCGAAATACTGCTGCGCTTCCCAGAAGGCGGGAATCCGGTAGGGATTTTCTTCGCCATACTGCCACGGCGCGATCTGGATCACGTAGATCGGCAGTTCGGGGTTCTGGAAATAATGCCGCCAGCTCCAGGCGAAGGCGCGGAGCTTTTCGGCATAGCGCATTCCTTCGCTGTGGTTGTCTTCGCCCTGATACCAGAAAACACCGCGCACCGCCAAGGGAGTGATGGGGCGGACCATGGCGTTGAAGATGGCGACGGGGAGGCGCTGCTTATCCTTGCGGAGCTCCTCGTCTTTTTGGGCGTCGAAATAGGAGACTTCCCGCTCGAAAGCGGTCGTGAGCTCCTCTTTGACGCCGGCTTCTTTAAAGGATTCCGGCGCGCACATCGCTTCGATCCGGGCGCCGCCCCAGGCGATGCTGATTAAACCGACCGGCACATCCAGCGCTTCGGCGAGGTTGTATCCGGCGATGTAACCGACCGCGCTGAAGCCCGGAGCGGTTTTGGGCGTGCTGATCTGCCAGGCGGATTGCACGTCGTCCTTCGGCGCGCGGCTCCAGTCTTTGGCGATGCGGAAGAGGCGGATGGAGGGCTTGTCGGCTTTGTCGATATACTGTTCGGCGTTGGTGATTGATTTCAGGCCCCACTCCATATTGGACTGCCCGGCGCAGAGCCAGACGTCGCCGACCAATACGTTGGAGACGGTGATGGCGCTATTGCCCGTCACCTTCAGTACCGCACCCTCCTTGGAAGCGGGGAACGCGGGGAGTGTGACGAGCCATTTGCCGTCGTTCCCGGTTTCGGCGGAAACGTCTTTCCCCTTGAATTCCACTTTGATTTTCTCGCCGGGGGCGCCTTTGCCCCAGACCCGGATTTCGCGGTCGCGCTGAAGCACCATGTTGTCGCTGAAAATGCCGGGCAGTTCGACTGCCGCGAGCGAACAGAGCATTCCGCCCGCCAGCAGTGTGCTGAAAAACTGTTTCATGATTCCTTCTCCTTCGATTTGAGTTGAGCCATGTATATACCATATGACGCGGGAGCTGATTATACAAGTCCGGAGAGTTTATTTTTTTATCTTCAATAATATACCAATCCGTATTTATTTCAATTGTCCATTGTTGTCGACTCTCTCTCTCTTGGATCTGTCTAAGGCAGTAAATAAGCTCAAATATGAATAATTTATGATAAAAAATCGATCTTGCTATTGACATCGACAATGTTTTATCGTATAATATAGTCAGTAGACCAATTCAAGAAAATGTTCGTTCTCCACGTAACCGAAACCGAAAAGGAACCGAAAGTATGAAACGAAGCTTTACATTGATCGAACTCCTGGTCGTCATCGCGATTATCGCCATTCTCGCCTCCATGCTCCTGCCGGCGCTGAACCAGGCGCGGGAAAAAGCGCGTGCCAGCAATTGCAACAGCAACCTCAAGCAGATCGTCCTGGCCGACGCGCAGTATATCGCCGAATACGACAGTTGGCTCTATGGGCCGAGGCTCAAAGTCGCCCCGCCGGTTTCCGCCGGGCATGTGGACAGCAATTCCTGGGGAGTCAGCCTTGCCCACCTCGGGTATATCAGCGATTACAACACCGCCGTGAAAAATTCGAGGAATTGGGTTGCGGTTTGTCCTTCCGTCAATCCGTTCGGGAAATTCCAGCATGAGCAGCGCACGTATGCGAAGCGCGGCGTGCGGCCGGCCAATGCCGACAACAAGAACGCCTGGTGGAAATCGCGCGGCAACAGTTTTATGTTCGTTCCGGAGGATCCGGCCCATAACGACTTGAACAACAATAAGGTCTCTCCTTCGAAATTCATCACCACTTATGACTGCTGGCAGGACATCGGCAGCGGCGTGGGGTCGCAGCTCTGCTACGCCAGTTTTGAAAACTTCGGCCTGAACCACAGCGACCGGGGCAATGTGCTCATGTACGACGGGCATGTGGAGACCGGCAAGCGCACCTTCGGCCTCTTCATCGCCGCCCGCCATCCCAACGATCCCACCGTGCGAATCAACGTGGCAAACGAGTAAACATCATGAGACTCCGACAGGAAGACAACACAGTATTGACCCGGGTGAAAAGCGCGCTGCTCGATGAGATCCGCGGAATGGAGATCGGCAGCCGGCTACTCCCCGAACGTCAGCTCGCCGAACAGTTCGGCGTCTGCAAAATGACCATGAGCAAAGCGATGAAGGACCTGGTCGGCGAGGGATATCTCTCGCGCCGGGTCGGCCGGGGGACCTTCGTCCTGCCGCGCCCCCAGCCGGTGGCCCAGGTGGCGCTCAACGGAACCTCAAAGGGCGAAATCATCATTGTCTACCCCGACTTCTATTCGTACGCCATCCTGGAACGGGTGCGGCTGGCGGAACTTGCGGCGATGCGGAACAACCTGCGGCTCATCAACGTCAAGATCCACCCCGAAGTCAACTGGGGGCCGGTCTATGAACTGGTCAAGGCGTGCCGGAACCTTCGCGGCATCATCGTCATCGTCGGCCCCCCGCTCAACGGCGAGGCGGCGCGGCTCGATGCGATCGGCTGCCCGGTGACGGTGCTCGGCGAGTTGCCGGATCTGGGGATGTACAAGAACCTCTTCGCCATAAGCAACAACCATTTCCAGTCCGGCTTCCTCAAGATGAGCGCGCTGCTGGCGAAGGGCCACCGCAAGATCGGCTGGATCCCGAACGAACCCTGGTCGCCGGCCGGGCAGGGGTCGCTGCGCGGCATGAAGCAGGCGCTCTACAAGTACAAACTGCGCTACCAGGATCTTGCGCGCCCCGAGACGCAGATCCAGCATTGGGAGAGCTCGATGCAGTCGGGCTACATGCAGACCCGGGAGGTCATGGCGGCGCACCCGGAGCTGACCGCGCTGGTGATCGACACGATCCCGGGCGCGCTCGGGGCGCTCCGCGCCTTCAGCGAGCTCGGCCTTCGCTGTCCGGAGGACGTCAGTCTGGTCACCGCCCACGATATGTTCGGTTATGAGGAATTCACCTGGCCCCGGATCACCCGGGTGGTCGATCCCTGCGAACAGGCGATCAACACCGCCATGCGGATCATCGAATCCGGCGGCGTTGCGGAATCCCGCGAAATCACCGTCGACGTCAACTTGAAAGAAGGCGAAAGCATTCGGCAATTATGAAACAATTACTCATCTCCGCAGCGATGCTGCTTCTCGTCAGTGCCGGAGCACTGGAACTCTCCAAAGAGTCCTACGGCGTTCTCAAGGATGTACCGACCTATATTCAGGAGTGGCACGTCTGGTGGAGCTTTCCCTACCCCGACCGGCAGCGCCCCTTTTCGCACGTCAGCTCCAAGCTGACGCAGGAGGGGGAACCCTGGCGCCTTCATTGGAATCACAAGGGCTATCCGCTGGTCGGCCTCTACGATTCGGCCAATCCCGAAATCATCCGCTGGCAGATCCGCTGCATGAAGGCGGCGGGGCTGGACACCACGGTCGTCATGCTCCACCCCGAATGGAACGTGGGGCTCGATTATATCCAGGAAGAAAATGCCAACATCATCCGGCTCATCCTCGACATTGCGGCCGAAGAGAAGTATCCGGTCTTCTTTATGGATGAAGTCGCCTTCCGGCGCGGATCCCCCGCGCAGAAACCGGAGATGATGGTCCAACGCTTCAACCGCTTCCTGAAACTGTACGGCAATCACCCCGGTTTTTTCCGGATCGACGGCAAACCCGTGATCTACTTCCAGACCTTCGGCTTCGGCATCGCCCCGGAAGAGTTGGAACAGGTGTTCGCCGAAGTCGAGAAGGAGTCGGGTGAAGTCTATTGGATGATTTTCGGCGACGTCGGCCGTTTCGGCAAGATTCCGCAATTGAAGCGGATGGTTGCGGGCAGCAGCTTGCCGCGCAACAACGAATTCACCCGCCGGTGGGAGCTCGCCAACCAGAATCCCGAAGGAATCTTCGACGCCGCCCGCAAACGCGGCAAACAGATTTCCGACATGCAATACCCCAAATTCGACGGCACCGGCCAGAACTGGCGGCAGACCGGGGTTCGCGCCTACGGCCTCGAAGGCCGCCGGCTGGAGAAAACCTTGCTCGCCTCCCTCGCGGCCAAGCCCGATTTCGTCATGCTGAGCTCCTGGAACGATTGGGAGGAAGGCGCGGGTTTCGAACCCGGCTGGGATTTCGACGGGTACACCGGCGATCCCTATCTTTATTGCCGGGTTCTGGCTCACCTGAAGGGAAAAGAGTTCGTTCCGCCGCCCCCGCCCCCGAAGGAAAGCGTGCTCCCGACCGTCTGGGAGAAACTCGGTTACGGCGACGGAGCCGGCCCGATCGTGGATAAAATCCTTCGCTCCAACAACCGCGGCGGCGCGCTCGCCGTGACGCTCCGCGATACCATGAACGAAGTCGTCGCCCTCGAAGTGGTCTGGGAAGGCGACCTGTACTGGAAAGCCCCGCAAGGCGAAAAGGCGGAGGCGACCGGCTTTCTCAAACAGCTCGGCGGCGCATTGGGTAAACCGGAACAGCTCCGCAACGTCTTCGACTTCACCCCGGGCTGGGCGGTCGCCGCACGGGCCGCTTCGGTCGGATTCGCCGCCCCCGAACTCAAGGATTTCACCGACGACTTCGCCGTCGGCGCGGCGATCGCCTTCGATCCGGCCGATCCGTTCCCGGGATTCCAGGTGAGCGTGCCCAACAAGCATACCGTGCTCCGCCGGGAACCCAAGGGCGGCAAGGAAGAGACGTATACCTTCAACTTCACCCCGAACACCCGGGACAATTCCTTCCCCGCCGAACTCTGGAACGGCTGGCGCACCGCCGTCGGAGTCAATCCGCGCGAAATCGATTTCACCAAAGGCAACCTCGAATTCAAAGCCGCCGAGCAGCGCATCGGCCAGATCTCTCTGCTGGGCAAACCCAGGAAAGAACGCACGCTCGCCAACGGTGTCGTGCTCCCGGGCAGCGACGGCAGGGAAAAAACCTTCTCGTTTGTCATTCCGGATGAAGTCCTGGCGACTCCCGGCGCGCACTTCGTCTGGCTGCGCGGTCAGGACAAGGCCGGCAACTGGGGCAGCCCCGTGCTCTACGCCGTACCCAATTACGAAGGTTTCGATCGCGAGAAATTCAAAACCGTCCCCGTTTCCGTCATCAAGGAGGAGCCGGGCATGCTGTTCGGCGCGGACGCCTCACGCATCGACCGCTTCCTGCCCAAAGGCGCGCTGAAAGCCGATCACGACAAGCAGCGCGGTTCCGGCATGCGCATCGCCAACGCGCTCGCAAGCGCCCCCCTGGCACAGCCCGCCGCCGGCTCCTTCCGGCTGGAAGCCGACGCCATTCACCTCAAAAATCAACGCCTGATGCTCCTCTATCTCACCAATGAAGAAGGGACACAGGGAATCGGGCTCAGCTGGGATTCGTCCAAGGAAGAAATGTTCAACGGCGAAGGAGTCGTCGGGATCCGCGAGTTCCGGCAGGAAAAACCCGTCGCCTGGAACGACACCGGCAAACTGCTCAAGTCCGGCGGCAGCGGCCACTTCGCCCTCGGCCGCGACCTGGCGAAGCTGGTCCTGACCTACGACGCGCCGACCCGCAAAGCGACACTCTCGGTTGACGGCAAAGAGCGCGCCGCCGCCACGCTCGCCGATCCCCTGCCGCCCCTGACCCGTCTCCATTTGCGCGGCAACGAAAGCCAATTCCTCACCCGCATCGTCGTCTTTCAGCAGTAATGGATTACTCGAAGCGGAGGCGGAAGTCGAGCGGGCCGAAGTCTCCGTCGAGCTTCACCAGGAGGCGGTTGACGCCGGCCGGGAGTTCGACCGGGACCCGGATCAGCTTGCGTTTCGACTCCGGCAGCACGGCGGAGTTGGGATCGCGGTTGAGTGTATAGGCGCGGTCGCTGACGACTTCCTTGCCGTTCAGATAAATCCGGATACCGTTGAATGTCTCCGCCGCGAGCATCAACCTCGCGGGCGCGTCCAGCTCGAATTCGGTGAAGGCGTAGCCGGCGGCATATTCGACCGAAGCGGTGTCCAGTCCGGGGTAGTCCGGCCGGCGGAACGCCCGGCCGAGATCGATGAAGGGGTTTGGCGACACGTATCGCTGCCAGGTGAGTTCAAGGGTTCCTTTTTCCCAATAGACTTCGGCGTCTTCCGGGAACTCCGCTTTGCGGGGGCGGTTGTCCGGGCGGGCGGCACCTTCGTTGCCGAGAAAGTCGGTGTCGAAGGCGGTGTTGCGGGGGCGGGTTCCTCCGTTCGGGAAGGGGCCCAGGATCAGCCAGTCGGTGAGGTCCCGGGCCTTGACCAGGCCGGCGGTCGGCGCGGTTTGCACCGGCAGGATCAGCGGCTTGCCGTTTTCATCCAGAAAACGGAGCATGAACTCAAAGCCGCTGATATCCTGTTCGATTTTTACCAGCAGTAAATTTCGGCCTTTGCGGAGCGTCACTTTGTGCCGGTTGGAATCCGCTTTGCAGCCGCGATAGACCTGTTCGCCCCCGATGTATGTTCCGTTCAGCCAGATCTTGTAACCGTCGTCGCTGCCGATGGTCAGCTCCGCCTGGCGATCTTGGTCGCTTTCCACGTAGGTTGCGGCGTAGCCGAAAACGCTTTCGAGCGCGCCGTCCAACCCCGGCACGCCCGGAATGACCAGCGCTTTGATCAGATTGACTTTATCTTCGTTTGAAGTATAGGGCCGCCATTGGATCTCCACTTCGCAATCTTCCCAGTAGGCGTGGGCGGTTTTCCGGAAAGCGACCTTCTCCCCGGTTCCGGGTTGCGGAACCGCCTTGGCCTCGCCGCCGGAACGCAGCAGGAAATCCTGATGAAAGTACCGGTCGGTTTTGAAGTCGCGCCCGCCGTAATTGGGGAAGGGGCCGTAAACCTGCCAGGCGCGGATGAATCCCTCTTTGCCGACCGGCGGCAGTTGGGAGTAATCCGGCCGGGCATCCGTTCCGGTGGCCGGCGGGGATTGGAAATTCCCTTCGACCGGCAGCTGGAAGGCCGGATCGTTTTTGCCCGGAACAAACTCGAACTTCCCCTGCGACAGATCGAATTTCAGCCTCGGCAGGTATTCCCAGCCGGGTTTGTTCATGACGCTTCCGGTGAGGAAGAGTTCGTGCCGGTATTCTTTGTTGTTGACGGCAAAGCTGATCCGGTAATTTCCGGCGAGCCGCAAATGGAGCCACGCCTTGCCCGCCGCGTCGCTGCGAACTCCCGCCGTACAGTCGGTTGAAGTCGCGAAAACGTTGATACCGGCAAGCGCCTTGCCTCCGTCGTGAAGCTCCACCAGCAGTTCGGGGGGGCGGATCACCGTATTCTCCGGCATCGGGTCGAACGCTTTGCGGTAACCCTCCACAACCGAAGTCAGGGTCGCCACCGGGCGGCCGGGGTCGAAGGCGTTGACCTGGATATAGTTGTTCCCCTGCAGGAAGGTGATCTTGTCCGGGCGGATTCCGCCGGAACCGGTCAGGCTCGGCCAGGCGGTTTCCACATAGAAACGCGGCTTGTTGTCGGGGTGTTTCTTCAGGTGTTCCGCCAGCAGATCCCCCCAGGGACCCATGGTGTTGACGCTGCCGCGGGAGAACGTTGCGCCCAGGCTGTTGAAGGTGAAGGGCATGGCGCCCGCGGCCCCGACTTCGTAGTAGGAGCGGATCGAGCGTTCCAGCCAGCGGGCCATCACCCGTTCGGCGGCGCGGGCTTCGCCGGGGGTGGCGGACAAACTCCGCATCTGCTGGTAGAGGTTGGCGTTCCAATATTCCCCCATCACCAGCGGGCGGGGCGGGAGCTCCTTGGAGACGCGCATCCACTCCGCCATCCGGCGTACCCCGAGGTCGTAGTCGTGCAGAATCGCGGTGGGGAAGTTCGTGTCCCAGGCGGAGGCGTGGCTGTGGCTCGAGCTGATGAGGTGCGGCGCTTCTTCGCGGCTCCATTGCAGGAACTTCAGGGCGGCAAAGGCGTTGTCGGCGTTCATCGTCTCGTTGTCGATCGCCCAGAAGGTCATCGCGGGGTGGTTGCGGTAGCTGCGGAGCATGTTGCGGTAATATTCCTCGCAATGCCCCAGCCAGACCGGGTCGGAATAATCGATTTTGCCGGTGATGTCGGGCGGCGCGTAGAAGTTCCACCAGGGGGCTTCCCCCTCGATCATCATGCCGGTCCAGTCGCCGACGCCGATCAGCTGTTCGGAATACCAGCCGCGATGGGGGCGCACCAGGTTGATGTACGCTTTTCGCCGCAGCTGGTTGTCGAAGCCCTGAACGTAAATGTTGCTCATATAGCCGTACCGGCCGCTTTCCATATACGAATCGCCCTGCAGGCGGATCGGGTGGCCGTTGAGGGTGAATCCGAAGCCGTCGATGCGCATTTCGCGGAAACCGAACAAAGTATGGCTTTCACTTTTCGCATTCTTCGACGCGAGCGTGCTGGTCAGGAGATACCGGTTTTCCGGTTTTCCGTATTTGCCGCCGATTCCCCAGAGCTCGGGATTCTCCCATTTCGCCGCGGCGCGGAAGGGTTGACGCTCCCCCGGAGTCAGTTGGATTTGCGGATGATTCAAGGTCAGGACTTGTTTGCCGTCGCGGGTGACCTTGTGCGACAATTCGCCCGCAAAGGGGGCGACGGAGGCGTTGAAGATTGTTCCCGTGACCGTGATCTCCTTTTGCGCCAGGCTGGTCTGCACGTAGACGTTCTCAATCCGCAGCGCGGGTTTGGCAATCAACTCCACGTCGCCCGAAATCCGCAGGAACGGAATTTCCAGCTTGGAACGGGGATAGAGATTGCTGTAAACGTGATTGTCATCGCGCTTGCTCCGCATGCTTCCCCGGTCGGTTTTGGTGTGATTGTGAACGTAGATCAACACTTCGTTGACCTCGCCCGGAACGGCGTTTGCGGTGACGTCGATTTAAAAGGGGTAGAATCCGCCGGTGTGGCTGCCGCAGAAAACGCCGTTGACAAAGACTTCGCCGTAAAGCATCAGTTCACCGATGCGGAGCGCGAGCGCGCTGCCGTTCCAGTCGGCGGGAACTGTGAATTCGGTTTTGAACCAGCCGCCGGGAATGTTGGCGGATTCCCAGTAGACGCCGTGCGTATCGGCCCATTCCTGATTGCTGCGGTTTTTGGGATTGTAGAAGTAGGCGGGCCCGTTGTTCGGGATCGGCGCGGAAACCCATTGCGACGGCGGCCGGTCGAAGGAGCCGGGGCCGAATTGCCAGACGCCGTTGAGGTTGAGCGTTTCTTCCGTCGTCAGCTGCCGGGCGGGGGCGGCCGCTGGTTTCGCCAGCCGTTTCCCCGGGAAGCGGTCCGTCTGATCCAGGGCGGAAGCGGTTTCCCCTTTGCCCAGGAATTCGGACAGATTGCTGTAATAACTGAGAAAGAGAATCTCATCCGCTCCGGTGCGGATTTCGGATTCCGGATTGAGAGCCGCCAATTTTTCCTTTGCCGCCTTCCAATATTTTTCGGCCAGGTCGAGGTTGAACAGCGCCTCGCGGCCGTTGGGATTCTGCGGATTGGCTTTCTGCCGCGCCGCATCGATTCTCTTTTCGCTTTGCAACAGGGCAGGGGTGAGCGTTTCCCGGAATTCCCGGTCGCAACGGGCGAGATAGGTGCGAAGCTCCGCCGCCAGAGCGGCCCCTTCCGTGCGGAAGGCGGGGTTCATGCTTGTGCGCTGCGCGAGGTAGGCGGTGAGTTTTTCCGCCAGTATCCGCCCATCCTTCTGAAGCGCGGGAAACTTCTTGAAAAGCTCGAGCGCGGTCAGCAGCCGTTCCAGTTCCCGGACGGAATAAAAGCGCGCGGGCAACCGGGTCATCCCCGCCCAGGCGTCGCCGAAACCTTTGCCGGGGCTCTCGGTGAAGAGGTCGCCGGAACGAAGTTTCTCCGCCTCCCACCCCTCGGCGTCGAGCAGGAGCAATTGGCTCAGGAAGCCGCCCGGTTTGGAACAGGAAAGGGTGAGAACCGCATCGGCTTCGAGTTCGATTTCCGGGCTGTAAAGCCAGCCGGTGTAGACGGCGGTGCCGTCTTTTTCCCGGCCCGCCCCCTTGACCATCCGGCGGCTGATCTCCAGCGGAATTTCGCGGGAACCGATCTTCAACCGGTAACGGGAAAAGGGCAGGAAATAGGTGTAGCCCCCCAGCATCGAATCCCCTTCATTGCCGCTGCGGTCGGAACTGCGGCAATGAAGGAACAACCGGTATTTGCCGGCCCGGTTCCGGAGCGGAATATCGTTGCCCGCCGCATCGAGCGGCAGGATCGGGCTCCCCCAATCGGATTGGACGGTTCCGGGGAGCGGAATAAGGTCGCCGGAGACCTCCGGGCGGACCGCAAATCCGGTGTTTTCCGTGTTCGGGCGGCGGAAATCGTCGAAACAGAGGGAGCCGTTGGCGTTGGCATCCTCCCGCCTGCCGACGAGGCGGAGCGTCCCCTTCCGGTCCGGCCCTTCGTATTTGACCCGGTAGACGATTTCGTTCCAGCCGTCTTCCATCCGGATCAGGTCGTAGACCCGGGTTTGATAAGCGTTCCCTTTGGCGTATAAACTGACTTCCAGGCGGGACATCGGGGGCTGGTTGTCGCGGGCGACCTGAAAGGCGACGGAATAGGTCTCGCCGTTCTTGAGGTCGAACGCCGGACTCTCGAGCGCGAGCCAGGCGGAGGATTTCACGGTCAGCATCCGCATGTAGCTTTCGCCCTCCGCCGGCTTGATTCCCTTGCGGCGGTCGCCGGGGGCCATGCCCTCTTCGGTCATGTAGTTGACGCTGGTCCAGTAATTTCCGTCCTTCGGCTGCGCGCTCCAGCCGTTGTGCCCGGCGGAGCCTTTCGCATTCAACTGCTGATGTTTCTCATGCGGCTTTTCGAACCCCGGATCGGTCAGGAAATCGGCGATGAACACCTCGGCGGAAAGCGGCAGGAATGCGGCCAGCGCAAACAGCAGGCAGGAAAAAAATTTCATTTTCATGGCTCAGTAGCTGATCCCGGCGTTGACAATGATCCAGTTGCGCCATTCGCCGGAGCGGAAGGGCTCCTGCTGATAGGGATCTTCTTCATTGCGCATTTTGATCGCTCCGACATGGCCGTCGAAATAAAGGATATTGCAAGTTGTGCCGTGGTGTTGCCCGGTGGGGCTGCCCCAGCTGTTGTCGGTCAGGTAACTCGCCAGCATTTTCACTCGCCAGCGGCCGCTCAACGTTGCCGCTTTATTCCGTTTGGAGTCGAGCATGTGCATCTTGGTGCTCGGCGTTTTCGTCTTTATGAATTTCGTGGTGGACTTATCATTCCAGTTGGCCGTGTCGGCGATCCGGCCCATGTCGGGAATGGATTCCCAATCCCAGGTATTGACCGGTTTCTTGTGAAAGAAAAGGTTGCGGTTGATGTAGCTGCCCAGTGCATAAGCGTAAAAGGCGGAGTCGGTGGTGGCGCCGGGCTTCTGCCAGGTACAGGCGGCGATAAAGTCGTCGTTATCGTTGAAATAGAAAACGGACGCCTGCCCG
>JAVBSA010000098.1:0-8927 GCA_031556915.1 Victivallis sp. | reverse complement strand
CACGATCCCTGCGGCGAATTCTGCTGGGGCGAACTCAAAAACCCGGTGGAACGCGCCTACGTACTCGGCGACGGCAGTACGGTTGCCTGCCGCCGCCAGGGAGAACGCCTTTTCATCGCACGCCCCGAAGGAATGAAAACTCCGTGGACCGTCGTCCTTGAAGTAACCGGCAAACCGGAAACCTACCGCGGCCAGACAACCTTCTGGATCCCGGAGTAAGCCCTCCTTACGTCCCGGGGGAGCTGGCACGGCCGGTGTTGTCGGAGATTACCGTTGCCACAAGATACCTCCTTTGGGGGGTGGATTGTTTACGCGCCGCCGCATGAGCTCTTCGGCCCGGCGGCAGTGTGTCATGATTTTCATGGATTCCACGGGGTCGCCGAAGACGCGCCAGCGGGCGCCAGCGACCGGAGCGGCTTCTCCGCCCCCGATGAAACCGATGACATCCTTGAGCGGGTAGCCCAGGAAAACACCGATTTCATGCGGCACGCCGGAACGTTCGAACCGCCGCTTCAATTCGGCGACGGCTTCCTCGGGCGAGCCGTACTCGCCGTATCCCCGCGAGCGGAGAAAGTTCCGGTTTTCCGCGCATGTCAACTGTTTCTCCAGCAAAGCGCGGTCGTAGAAGAGAATGTGAAGATCGGCCGGACCCCGTTTCAGGATCATTCGCTCCAACTTCAGCTGCGCCATGATCTCGGACTCATGGCTGCAGAAGGAATCGGCCTCTCCCCGTTCTTTGCTCCTGCGGCAGTTGCTCAACCGGAGCAGCACGGCCGGCTTCACCCGGTAATGCACCGGAGCGGTCTTGAGAAGAAGATACTCCAACAGCCCGCGCCAATGGAATTCGCACTCAAAATGAGAAATGTTCATAGCGACACCTCCGAAACTTAGACCTATCTAATTTCATGAGAGACAAGATAACCCTTCCGGAAGAAAAATCAAGCCCATTGAATTAGATTAAGCTAACTTTCTTGTAAAATCCTGTTTCTCCATGTATACTATCAAATGACAGAAATCATACACATCGATAAATCCCGCGCCCGGCGCTACCTTGTCCGTTACCATGGGCTCGACGGCTCCGAAGGCTGGGAGGGCAAAGCGGGCGTCATGGCCTGTTTCGAACGTCTCGGCGCCATCCAGTACGATCCGCTGGATGTGGTGGGGCGCAATCCCGACCTGGTGCTTCAATCGCGGATCGCGGGGCACCGGCGGAACGGGATCAATGAACTTCTCTATGGCGACCGGCTGCTGGTCGATCATTGGGATAAGCAGATGTCGATTCATACGGCCTCTGAATGGCCTCACCGCAAGCGTCTCCGCGAAGCTTACTCCGAAATGCTGCGGTATTGGCTCGCTCGCCACCGCACCTCCGAGACGGCGCTCGATCACCTTGAAGTCGTCCATGACGCACTGACTAAAATGGGACCGGTCCTGCCTTCGAAACTGGATTTCGGCGCGGTTCCCAACTATTCCGGCTGGGGTTCCCGCAAGGTGGCGGGCGTGGCTGTGGAATACCTCGCGGCACAGGGAAAGGCGGGGGTTCATTCCCGGCGCAACACTCAAAAAATCTACGACCGCATCGACCGGCTCCTGCCCCGGGAAATCCTGGAATCGGGCGATCCGTTTGCGGACGAGCATGAATTCCTGCTCTGGTACACGCTCCGGCGGGTGGAAGCGGTGGGGTTGGCGGCGAACCGGAACGGCGGAACCTGGCTGGTCAATCTGCTCGATTCGACCCGGCGCCGCGCGCCGCTGCTGGAGGAGCTGGTCGAGCGCGGCAAATTGCTCGGGGTGACGCTTGAGGGGAAAAGGGAGCGCCTTTACATGCCGACATCGTACCGGCATTTTCTGGAGACGCCCCCCATTGCGGAGCCGGAAGCGCGCTTTCTCGCGCCGTTGGACAACATGCTTTTCGATCGCAAACTGATTGCGGACGTTTTTGGATTCGAGTACTCCTGGGAAGTCTATACGCCTGTGGCTCAACGCCGTTACGGCTACTACGTGCTGCCGGTCCTGTACGGCGACGAACTCGTGGGGCGCTTCGAGCCGGAGACGCACCGCGCCGGCAAGCTGACAGTGAAAAACCAATACTGGGAACCGGGGGTAAAGCAAACGCCGGAGCTGCGGGAGGCGGTCAAGGCGTGCAAGAAACGTTTCCAGACGTTTCTGGGGTAGAAGCAGATCGCCTGACAAGCGTTTGACGCTGACGCACTTGCAAGGCCCCCCTCTGCAATAGAGCCCGTGTCGGACATGTCCGAACCGTCCGACGCGTCCGACCAAACCGAATGCTTCGGCTGGGGGTCTGCATACGCGTCAGCGTGCCCTGCCTTGAAAGTTTTCTTCTGCAAATTTGTGACATTGTCAATGTAATGTCACGATTTTATTTTTATCTATTTTTTTCAAATTAATGCACAAAACACCTTGACATTGTCACAAAATTCCATCATAATATATCAGCAAAGGAATGTGCCATGTCTGATAAACTGCAAAGCGCGCGGGAACAGATCCTGCAGAAAATAGAAGCCGGACTTCTGCCGGGGGGCGCGAAGCTGCCCGCCGCGCGGGAATTCTCCGAAGAGCTCGGGGTGTCGTTCACTATCACCCAGCTCGCCTTCAATACGCTGGCTCGCGAAGGGATCCTCTATTCCGTTCCCCGTCAAGGCACTTACGTCCGCCATGACTGGAAGGAGCGGATCCTGCCGGGCAGTTTCCACTTCTACCGCCCGATCTGGGGCGAGATCGCCCGGCAGTATCTGATTCCTGAAATTCCGGGGCTGCGCACCAGCGACGCTTTCCGCGACGGCATTTACGAAACCCGCCACTCCTTCGAAGCCCACTGGCGGCAGGAGGATTATCTCGACTTGGCTCCGCTTTTCAAAGAAGCCTGGCCCGATCAAGGCGACTTCTTCTCCGCCCCCTTGCAGCCGTTCTATTCGCGAACCGGCAAACTTTATGCCCTGCCGCTCATCTTCTCCCCCTGGGTCATCGGCTGCAATGTGCGGATGATCGAAGAGGCGGGCGGCAAAGTCCCCTCGCCCAACTGGACCTGGGAGGAATTCCTGGAGCTGCTGCGCGTTCTCCGGAGTCAATACGACGCCGACCGGGTTTTTCGGGTCAATCTGCTGGGCTTCAGCATCGGGCTCCTGCTCCATGCCGGCGGCGCAATCCTCCGCAAAGACGGCACTTACCAAGTTCTTCTGGACCATCCCGATACCGTCGCGGCCATGAAGCGCCTCAAGGAACTTCAACGGGTCATCCGCCGCGGCAATGCGCCCCCGCCCCGCACTCCTTACCGGACCGCGTTCCGGAACGGCGAACTGGCGCTTTCCGGCTGTTCCCGGCAGGACGTCGATTTCGATGCGGATTTCCAATGGCTCTCGTTGCCGATGCCGATTATTCCGGGCGGGAATCATCAAACCCGGCTGGCGGCCGATTTGCTCTGCATCCGGCGGCAAGCCTGCGATTTCGACGAAGCGGTCAAGGTGATCCGGCTCCTGTTTTCCCCGGAAGTGCAAGATTATCTGGGGCAACTCCGTTACGGAATCCCGCTGCGCCGCTCCTCGGCGATCCGCAGTTTCGATGAAAACGATCCGCGCGACACGGTGTTCCTCTCGGAGATGCCCCGGATCGCGCCCGAATGCGCCTCCGCCTGGCCCGAAGCATACCGGCTGTTTCAGAACGGTCTCGAGCGCATGTGGCAGGATGAAATCACTCCGGAAGAACTGTGCGGCGAACTCGGCCCCGCGCTTCGAACTTTAATCCGCTATCAAACAGGAGATCAATAATATATGAATCCCGGCAAACTGATCATTGCGTGCTGTCTTCTGACGGCGGCGCTCGCGGCCTATGAAGTCAATGTCCCAATCCTGCAATGGCGGCTGACCAAATACTGCAAGCTGGTCGACAAAGAAGGGAAACCGTATCTCATCATCGACGTCCCCAAAGACGCCAAAGAAGCGGGCGGACAGAACTTCGCCACTGCCGACATCGACCTCACTCCTTTCGCCGACAGCTCGGTTCAGGCCGAAGTGCGCTGCAAAGCCGACGATGTGGTGAAAGCCGATGGAAAATACAACGGCGTAACCTTCATGATGTATTTCAAGAACGCCGATACCGGTGTCGAAAAGTGGCCCGGCGTGAACCGCAGGCTCGGCAGCTTCGATTGGACTCATGTTTCTTTTTCGGAGACGATTCCCAGGGGGGCAAAAAACGGAACGCTGCGGCTCGGCCTCGAAAGCGCGGCAGGCTTCGCCGAATTCGATCTCTCCACGCTCAAAATCGCCGGTTTCGACCAGTTATTGAAGGATCCGGCGGCCCCTCTCTCCCCCGAATCCGCACGTGAATTCGAGCAGATGGAGAAACGGCTCCGCGACTCGCTCCTGACCCGCAGGGCGGAGACGAAAGATCACATCAGAGACCTCCTTCAGCGCCAGCAGCCGGACGGCACCTTCGCCGGAATCGATTACAAAGACGGCAACCGCTCCGCCTGGCAGGTCGGCAACCAGCTCATCTACGCCCTCGATATGGCGCGTGCATGGGCTAAAATCGGCCACCCCTTCTATCATCACCCGGAACTCGGAGAGGGAATTCAAAAGGCGGTCGGCTGGTGGGCGAAAAACCGTCCGCAGAGCAGCAACTGGTGGTACAATGATATGTTCACCCCGCAGAAGGTCACCGAAACCATGCTGTTGACGCCCGAACTCTTCCCGGAAGGGCCGGAGCGCGAAGCGGCGCTCGCCATCACCCGCCAGGCTGTTTTCCTCCACCGCTACACCGGCAACAACCGGGTGTTCATCGCGGCGAACGTCTTCAAGCGCGCCATCCTCGAACGCAACGAACGGGCGCTGAATGCCGCCGCAGGCGCGTTGTCGGAGGAAATCGCCATGGCTCCCACGACCGATAAAACCGCCTGGGCGTTCGGCGGAATCCGCGCCGACGGCTGCTACCACCAGCACGGCCCCCAGATCCAGTTCGGCAACTACGGCGGCGAATTCTTCAGCAACATCGGTTACTGGGCCAATATCTGGAAGGGCACCTGGTGGGAACTCAATGCCGAACAATGGAACATCATGCGCCACCTCAGCTTCGACGGCTTCCGCTGGGTGCTTTGGAAAGGCGACATGGATCTGCTCGCCTGCGGCCGCCAGCTCGGCCGCGACGCCGCCCGGAAAAAGGGTGCGCGCGCCATCGCCGCCTTCCGGGATCTGCGCAATGCCGACCCCGGCGGCAAAGCGCCTTACGACGCGGTGCTCGACGGGAACGAGTTCAGCGGCAACCGTCATTTCTGGAACTCCGATTACATGGTTCACCGCCGTCCCGGCTGGTATTCGGCGGTGCGGATGAATTCAGTCCGGGTGCGCCCGCTCGAGGATGACACCAACTGGGACAACGCGCTCGGGCGCTACCTCTCCGACGGAGGTTGCCTCATCTACCGCTCGGGCGAAGAGTACCGCGATATTACCGGTTGCTGGGATTGGACGCGCCTGCCGGGAACCACACTCCCCAAGACCCCCGTCTACACGCCGGAGGAGAGCGCAAAAATCGGCCTTAAATCGGGCGGCCGCCCGCCGCGCTGGACGCACAGCAAAAAGTGGCGGCAGATCGGAACGACCGCCTTCACCGGCGGAGTCTCCGACGGCCTCCGCGGAGTCGCCGTCTACTCTATGGACATCGATCAGGTCGAAGCGAAAAAAGGCTATTTCTTCGATACCGACGCCATCTACCAGCTCGGGAGCGATATCAGTGCGGCCAGTTCCCATGAAGTGGCAACCACGGTCAACAGCTGCCTCCTCACCGGCAAAGTCGAACAGGGCGAAAACTGTTTCCGTCATGACGGAGTCGGTTACCGGGGTAAAGGGATGAAACTCGCCATCGAAGAACGCGAAGGCGACTGGCGTTATCTCGAAGGCGGCCTCCAGAATCCGGTCATGGTCAAAAAGAATCTTTTCACCCTCCTGATCGATCACGGAGTCAAGCCGGAGAAAGCGTCTTACGAATTCGCAATTCTCCCCGGCGCAAGCCTCGATGAAACCGCCAATTGGAGCAAGGGTAAAACCCTCGCCAACACCGGAACCATTCAAGCGGTGGAATTCAACGACGGCACGGTTGGCGCGATCTTTTACGTCCCCGGCAAACTCGGAAATTTCGAGACCGACTCCCCCGGGGTCTTCCTGATCGGCAAAAAGGCGGTGTGGGCCGCCGATCCCTCGGCGAAATTGAAAGAGATGAAACTCACGCTGGATGGGAGCGCCAGAACAATACAACTCCCTGACCGTGAGATGGAAGGCTCATCTGTAAAGGTGACGTTCTAACGCCACTTGTCAGACAAGAGCTTCCGATTTTTGCCGATTTTTGCGTAATGGATCAGTCTTTTCGGAGAAGAGGGCACGCTGCCGCGTCTGCGAGGGTCCCTGCCACAGGCAGAACCCGATGGACGCTGTGGACTAAAGTGGACACTGTGGATGAAAGCCCGGTTTCTCAACCAGAAAGCTTCCCTTCTCCACAATGTCCACGGTGTCCACAGTGTCCATCGGGTTCCGATCGCGTCGGGGGGCATGCAGACGCGCCAGCGTGAAAGCCCCTCTGCGAAACGGCTGACCCATTACATTTTTTACATTTTTGCCATAAAAAATCAAGAAAAATGAAAAGCGCCTCTTGACAAGGCGCTCTTTTTTTGCTATAATTAAAATGTATTGTATGTAATTGTATGGTCAGGAGAAAAAAACATGCGAACCGACGACGCCAAACCGATTTATCTGAAAATTCGCGAAGACCTTCTTCACGATTTTGAGGTCAACCGTGAGAAGAAGCTGCCTTCCGAGCTGGAACTCTGCCGCCGTTACGGGGTGTGCCGCACCACCGTGCACAAGGCGCTGGAGTATTTTCTGGAGAACGACATGATCGTCCGCCGCGCCGGCAAGGGCACCTTCTTCCGGGATGAGTTTCTTGCTCAAAGCACCCCCGTCAAACGGGTCTGGGGCGTCATCCGCCACGACTGGGAGAGCTGGGACACCGATTATTATTTCTGCAGCGTCCTTCAGGGGATCATGAGCGCGCTCGGCCCCGAATGCCAACTGAGCCTGGAGCAATACTCCGACTCCCTCCTCTACAAGCTCCTCGCCGACAAAGAGGCGGCCAGCATCTGGATTTCACCGGAACAGACCGAAATCGAAGCGATGAAGAAGCTCGCCGATGTGGAGCGCCTCGCGGTCGCCGTCAACCGCCGGGTCGCCTACCCCGGAATCCGCACGGTCTCGATCAACCACGCCGCCGCCGGCGCCCTCGCCGCCACGGAGCTGGCCCGGGCGGGGCACAGCAAGGTTTGCGCGCTCTATCTCGAAGCGGAACAATCCTTCTACGGCAAAATGAAGGCCGGAATCGAAGAAAGCATTCAGCTTCAATCCCTTAAAATCAGCTTCAAAGATGCGATGGTTCCCCAGAAGGAGTGGCACAAGGGCGCCCCGGTCCTGTTCCGCCAACTGATCGCGGCAGGCGAACGCGTCTTCTTCATCCACACCACCGCGCTGGTGGCGCCGCTTCTGGCGGAGCTGGCCCGGGCGGGTCTCGAAACCGGGCGCGACGCCTTTCTCTTCGTCTACGGCGACAGCTTCAACTTCGAAAAAGACGGCGTCAGCGCCATGCGCCAGCCGGGCATGAGGCTGGGGATCCTCGCCGGCAAAATCGCCCGGCGGCAGGAGACGGACAACGAATATCTCCTGACCGATCTCGAAATCATGAAGCGCGGTTCCCTCTATCGTATCCAAATGCAGGCATCGTCCTATTAACCCATTACAAGGAATGAAAATTATGAAGAACAGAAACAGTTTTACCTTGATCGAACTCCTGGTGGTGATCGCGATCATCGCCATTCTGGCGGCCATGCTGCTGCCCGCGCTCAGCAAAGCGCGTGACAAAGCGGCGGAAATCAACTGCACCTCTTCGCTGAAACAATTGACGCAGATTCAGCTGATGTACGCAGATGAGAGCCAGGGGCGGGTCCAGGTCTGGATCTGGTACCAGCAGGAAGGATTTCTCAAATACTTCGCCGCCAGCGACAGCAACAAGCTTCCCCGCGGACTTTTCTGTTCCAAATCCCCCGCCGCCCTGGAAGGCGGAGACATCGGGAAAAGCTATGGAATGAATGCGGACGGAAATCGCTTCATCAGCAAATCCACCGCGTCGCCCTCCGCCAGAAGCAGCGTAGTGTCCGAAAACTACTATATGCTCCAGAAAGTGCGCAACGCCTCCAGCAAATTCATGCTCGCCGACGGTGACGACTGGTGGCTCGCTTTCGGGCGCACACTGGAAAATTATCTGACCCCGGCCATTTCCATGAACCCCGCCTACCGTCACGGCAACTTCAATTTGAACGCCAGCTTCTGGGATGGGCACGTGGAACGCCGCAACCATAAAGAATTCGTCTACTCCACCAACGACGACACTAAATTGCTGTGGGCCACTTACGTTGCCCGCTAATCAATGGAAAGAGGATATCAAATGATTTTCAAGACCGCGGCGTTTGCCGCCCTTATTCTCGGCACGCATCTCGCTGGCGCCGAAGTTGCAATCACGGTTGACGCGGCGCAGGGCAAGGGCCCCGTCCGGCGGATGGTGTTCGGTCAGAATTTCGAATGCGGCGACAGCCGGGGCGTCTTCAGCCTGCCCGCGACCGCGCCGGCCCCGCGTCCGCTCGAAGTCACTTACGCCCAGGGATATTGGGATCCGACAGTCAGGCAACCCGCCTCCGGCGTGGTGGAGATCATGAAGCAGTTTCCCTTCGGCGCGCTGCGCTATCCCGGCGGCTGTCTCGCCCATAACTTCCGCTGGAAGGAGAGCGTGGGGCCCATCGAACAGCGCGGCAGCAAAATCTGGGCGTTCGGACTCGACGAATACCTTCAGCTCTGCGAAGCCCTGAAGTGCGACCCGCA
>JAVBSA010000456.1:0-2715 GCA_031556915.1 Victivallis sp. | reverse complement strand
ACCACCAGCGGCGGTGCGTTCCCCGCGGGAGACGGCTTCGTCGTCTACCCGGGGCCGAACGGAGTAGCGGAGGAGTCCATCCGGTACGAGGTCTTCCGCGAGGGGCTCCAGGATCTGCGCGCGCTCAACCTTCTGGAGAGCCTCATGCCGGCGGAGAAGATCCGGGCCCTGCTCGACAAAGCGGCCCCCGGCGGCAAACTCGCCATGGACAACTACCCCGTGGGAGAAGCCGCGACGCTTGCGCTGCGCGAAAAAATCAATCAACTCATCGTCAAAGCCCTCTGAGTACTTGACGAATTCCTGAAACGTTGCTATATTTTAAGAGCCGGCTGCAACGCCGGCATATCGCAACGTTAAAGGAATAAAATCATGAAAAAAACCGTTCTTTCCCTCTTTGCGGCGGCAGCGTTCTGCAGCCTCCCGGCAAATGACAATCTCGCGGCCGGCGCCAAGGCGACCGCCAGTTCCGTGGAAAAGCCGGAATATCCGGCCGCCAACGCGGTCGACGGCAACCAGAAATCCCGCTGGTCCTCCAACCGGGCCGACGGGGAATGGCTTTTGCTCGACCTCGGTGAAGCGAAGACCGTCGGCTGCGTCCAGCTCGATTGGGAAGCGGCGGCAGGCAAGGAATATATCATCCAATTCTCCAAAGACGGCGAAACCTTCACCGACGTCGCCACAGTGAAAGACGGTCAAAAAGATGAAAGCCGGATCGTCAACTTCAAACCGCAAGAAACGCGCTTCATCCGCATCCAGGGCGTCAAACGCGCCACCCAGCACGGTTATTCCCTCTGGGAAGTGAAGGCCTACGCCGAACCCGCCAACCTCGCCTACGGCGCCGCCGTCACGGCCAGCTCCGTGGAACGCAAGGATTGTCCGGCCGAAGCCGTCGCCGACGGCAACCGGAACACCCGCTGGTCCTCCAACCGGAACGACAACGAACAGATCACCCTCAAACTCGCCAAAGAACAAACCGTCGGCAAGATCGTACTGAGATGGGAACAGGCGGCGGGCAAGGAATACGCCGTTGAATTCTCCGAAGACGGCACGAATTTCACCGAAGTATTCCGCAAAACCGACGGCAAATCGGGCGCGGTCGAAACCATCGTCATCGAGCCCCGGAAGACGAATTTCATCCGCATTCAGGGCATCAAACGCGCCACCCAGTACGGCTACTCCCTCTGGGAAGTCGAAGCCTACGCGAAATAAGTTCCCCCGCTCTGATCCATCCGCCTTCCGGGTTCCGTCCGAAGGCGGATTTTTTTTTCATCCGGTGCTCAAACAACTTGACCCTGAGACCGCGGCGGAGTATATTAAGCGGATGAAGCAATCATTCTCATCGCGCCGCACCCTGGCGGTTCAACAGGTCGCCTTGCTGACGGCGACTCACTTTGTCGTGGATATGTTTGCGGGAACCGTTCCGGGGTTCCTGCCCGCGCTCCGGGAACAGTATTCGCTTTCACTGACCGCAGGAGCGCTATTGCTTACCCTTATCTCCTTATCCTCCAACGGCCTCCAGATCTGGGCCGGGACGTTGCGCAAGGAATCGCGGATCCCGAAACTCATCCAGCTCGGCCTCCTTCTCAGTTGCGCCATCTGTTTCGCCGGATTTCTGCCGCAGACCGGAGCTCTTTATTCGCTCTTCGCCATCATGATGATCCTCGGTGCGGGCGTTGCGCTGGTGCACCCCGAAGGACTGCGTTCGGTATGCGCGATTCCGGACCGCGCCATTTCGCCGCAGACGGCAACCACCTCGTTTATGCTGGCGGGATTCTTCGGCGCCGCCACCGGGCCGCTGCTCAGCGGATTCCTGGTTCAGGAGATGGGGCTGAAAGGCCTGATGCTTCTGGGGGTTCCGGTGATGGTTCTCTTCGGCTTCCTCTACTTCATCCCGTTGAAACTCAAGGTGGAACGGCATACGCCGAAACCCAAGATCGTCGCCCCCCTTGCTCGGCATCTCACGTTCAAACAGCTCTTTATCTTAAGTGTATGCATCAACTCGGGTTGCTGCATCATGCAGAGTCTGCTGCCGAGTTACCTGCGAATACAGGGATTTTCCCTGACCTTCTCGGGCTTCTCCGGCATGCTGTTCGGGGCGGGTGCGGCGACGGGCGCGCTCACGATGACCTTCCTGGTCAGGCGTCTCCCGCTTCTCAAGTGCCTCATGATCGGAATCGCGTGCGGAATTCCCCTGATTACGCTCTATCTTTTCCTTGCGGCTCACGCCTGGGCTGCGGTGCTGATTCCGCTGGCGGGCGTTCTGCTCGGCGCGGGCTTTCCGCAGCTGGTCATCCTGGCGCGGACCGCCCCCGGCGGACTCTCGATCGGAACGCGTATGGGGATGATCGTGGGCGGCACCTGGGGAATTGCCGGTCTCTTCCTGCTTCTGGCCGGGCGCATCGGCGACCTGGTTTCGCTGCGCGAAGCAATGTTGCTTTCGCCCGCCTTTTTCATCATAACGCTCGGCATGCTATATGTGCTCGGAAGGAAATTGAAACATGAATCTCCTGTTCATCGGTGACGTGGTCGGCAAAGGCGGCCGCGAAGCGGTCAAACAGCTTGTGCCCGAACTCCGGCGCGAATACAGCTGCCAGTTCGTCGTCGTCAACGGCGAAAACGTGGCGGCGGGGAGCGGACTTACCTCCGGCTGCGCCAAAGAACTTCTCGAAGTCGCCGACGTGGTGACGGCGGGCGACCACACCTGGGATCAGCGCG
>JAVBSA010000537.1:0-3852 GCA_031556915.1 Victivallis sp. | reverse complement strand
GGGGCCCCCGGAAAGTGCCCCCTTGCTTTTTGCGAAGAAAAAAGGCCGAGCCCGTGGCGAAGGCGGGGTACTTTTTGGGGATCAGTTGCGTTGGAGTTGGCGTTTCAGTTGTGCGATGGCGCGCCGGAGGAGTTCATTTTCCTCGCAGAGTTGCGGCACTTTCTTTTCGGCGTGGAGTACTGTGGCGTGGTTGCGGCCGAAAGCGGCTCCGACTTCGTTGGAGGAGCTTTTGGTCAATTCGCGACAGAGGAACATAGCGACCATTCTCGGCTCTGCCACGGCGCGGTTGCGCCGTTCGCTGAGGAGGTCGGCCATGGTGATTCCGAAATGTCCGGCGACGGATCGCTGGATGGATTCGATCGGGATTTCCCTTGCTGAGCATTCCTGTGCGAGCTGAGTCTGGAGCAGTTCTTCGGCGTGGTCGATTGAGATTCTGCCGGTTCCGCTGAAAGACGCGTAGGATGCGAGGCGGATGAATGCTCCGCGCAGGCGTCTCACGTTGGATGAAATGCTGTTGGCGAGGAAATCGAGTAAGGAATCGTCGAGGGAGTCCTGCACCAGGGTTTCGCTTCGCATCATTTTGAGGATGCTCAAGCGTGCTTCGTATTCCGGCGGGCAGATTTCGGCGGTCATCCCCTGTTCGAAGCGTGTTTCGAGCCGCTTGTCTAGGTTGGCGATTTCGCACGGCTGCCGGTCGGAGGCGAGCACGATTTGTTTCCGCTGATTATACAGCATATTGAAAACGTTGAAGAACTCCTGCTGCATCTGGGTTTTGCCTGAGAGCATCTGTACGTCGTCGATCAGGAGGACGTCGATATCCTTCAGGGAATCCCGGAAGGCGGACAGGTTCTTTTTATCCAGGAGGTTGGAATAGAAATCGTTCAGCAGTTCATCGCATGTGGTGGAGCGAACCACCGCCTTGGAGGAGTTGCCGTGCACCGTCGATGCGATTGCATGGAGCAGGTGTGTTTTGCCTACGCCGCTGACGCCGAACAGGAAGAGCGGATTGTATGCTTTGCCCGGTTTTTCCGCCACGGCTTTGGCGGCGGCGTATCCGTAGCGGTTTTCGGCGCCGACCACAAAGTTTTCGAAGGTGTGTTCTTCGAGGCAATTGTGGGGCAGCGTTCGCCGCAGGGGGATATCGGCCTCTTTTTCCGCGCTTTTCTTTGCGGGCGCCGCTTTCGGGGGATCTGCGATCATTTCCGGTTCGTGGCCGGCTTCCAGCTTGTAGCAGTAATCAATGCCGTCGATGTTGAGAAGGGCTTTCTGGATGAAGTCGTCGTAGTGATCCACGATCATGCTGCCGAAGAATTCGTCGGAGACGCCGAGTTTCAGCGTGCCTTCCCCGGCTGATAGCGGAGTCATTTTCCGGAACCACTGACGGTAGAGATTTTCATTCTCCGCCTTCAGTCTTGCCGCCGCGACCGCCCATACGGCAACCGCGCTGTTTTTACCCGAATCCATCACCTTTTCTGCCACTTCATTTTTAGATCCGATTCATTTCGGAAAAGACCGTCCCACATGGTCTTACGGCCGTCTCTGAAATTCACCGGATGTCCTGTTTACCTGTCGATCACCTTGTTGATAAGTTGTTTCCGTTCTGTTTGGAAGCGGATGGTTTTTTCCCGTTTTTTCCCTCACTTTGAGGGGGAAATCTCTCCGGAGGAGATACACACAGGCATTCACAAACTATCAACAAGTTATTAACAACCCCGCCTTTTCTCATAGGCGGAAACTGAAACCAATTTAGCCGCGAACGGCCCACTTTACAAATGCTTTTCCCGATCTTTTCCCAAAAAATAGTACGAAAAAAGACTTGACAAAACGGGTTCTTTTGTTTTGGTAAAATTTAAAAAAACGGGTCGGCAACCGAGAGCTGCCGACCTATGAACGGGTTATGGTATTTCTGTCCTATTTTGGATCGTCGTTTTCGAGAAAGTCTATCATTCTCAAAATTTCACCGGCGGATTCCGGCCAATTGCGGACCCGGTCGAAACGGGCCGGGGAAAGATATTCACCGAGCCGCGCGTAAAAACGGTTGCGTTCCCGCCGGTCGGGGAGCTCGCGTTTGGCCCAGCTGCTTTGATAGCCGCGCCGGAGTTTGGCAAGCTGGGTATGGGCGCTGATGATCCGGGCGCCGGTGACGAAGGTTGCCGCATGCTTTTCCAGGTCCGGCGAATCGATGTCGTTCACCAGTTTCTGGCCGGGCGCGTTCATTTCGGTGCCGATCACGATCGGCAGGTCGCGGGCGGCGCAACCGGCGACGATCCGGTCGAGTTCCTCCCGGCAGCGGCCCGAGAGGCAATTCCGCTCTGGGATGATGCTGAGCATGACGGCGCCTTTTTCGAGATGCAGGTCGAGGAGGCGGTCGACATCCGCTTCGCCCGTCGACAGGCCGTTGAGCCAGGCGACGACGGGGAGCGCGCCGCAGGATTCGAGAAAACGGTTGAAATCTTCCAGGTGCGGATAATTCTCCGTTGTGGGGGGGAGATAGCCGGCGCCGCCCTGCTTCATGGTGACGAAGCGGATCGTCGCCTCCAGCTCCGGCGGCGTGGCGATGAGCCGTTTGGCTTCTTCCGGCGAAAGGTGGAGTTTCTCCGCCCAGAATTTCTCTCTTGCCGCCGTGTCGGGATAGAGGGCTTCGGCTTTGAGGCGGTAGCAGTGGCACAGATGGCGTTCCGTCGCGTTTCCGTTCGGAGTTTTGGGGATGACTTCGTCGCGGTAGTCGATCCGGACCGGGGCGAGGTAGGAATTCACGGCTTTCACGACATCGCGTGCGCGCCCATCCGCCCGCGCCCGTAATTTGAAAGCAAACCCCTTGGAACACGGCGGCAGGTTGCCGGTGTCGAACCCGAGGCCGAGATGATAGGCGATTCCCGGTTCGCCGGGGGAGTTGATGACGTTGCCGGCCAGTTCGGGGATGGTGACCCGGGTTTCGATTCCGCAACTGTAATTGAGGTCGAAGAGTTCGGCGGCTTCCCGGAATTCGCCGATCGCGTCGAGTACGTCGGAGTCGATGATTCCCGCAGCCAGCCAACCCGATTTCCTGGCCAGATAGGCGATGAAGGAGGGCGAATAGCCGGAAGTGTTATGGCTGAAAGTGGTGTGACAGTGCATGTTATGGAGCCTGCCGGGCGGAGATTCGGGGATTTTGCCGCAGCGCAGGAGCTCCTGTGCCTCCGCCACGGCGTCGCGGCGGATGGTTTGATCCGTGGAATTGAGTTCCGTTTCCAGCGTTTGGAGTTCTTTTTTGGTGATCATAAGCACTGCCCTCCCATGGTAAGTTTCGCCTGTGGATATCATATCACTATTCAGGAGGAAGTCAAGCTTTTTAATGTAAAATTAATTTTCTACTTTTTTGAGGTGGACTGGCGGTATGCCGCGGGCGGCATTCCATGATACCGTTTGAAGGTCCGGGAGAAGTGAAAGCGGTCGCGCACCCCCACTTCGGCGGCGATCGCTTCGATCGGCAGCTCCGTGTGTTCCAGCAGTCTCGCCGCCAGGGTGTAGCGCAGATCCAGCAGATATTGGCGCGGCGTGCTCCCCGTCACTTCGCGGAACCGGCGGATGAAGGCGTTGGGGGCGAACCCGGCGTCGCGGGCGAGTCCGGCGACCGGCGGATCGCCGGCGGGGTGCGCCCGGAGCGTTTCGCAGATCCGGGCGATGCGGCGGTCGTGTTCGAGACGGGTCAGCGCTTCCTCCGGCAGTTTTGCCAGGAGGGCGGCGGCGAGCGCGAGGGCGGGCAGGTTGCATGGATCGCGGAGTCGCTCGCGCGCTTTCGCGTACAGCTCCTCGAGTTCCGGCGTGGCGGGGATCCGGTTCAGCCGGAATTCCGGGCTGCCGAAAAAGGAG
>JAVBSA010000557.1:0-9091 GCA_031556915.1 Victivallis sp. | reverse complement strand
ACCACCCGCCCTACACACCTTTCCGCGTTCCGGTGGCCGCTTCCGGCAAACCGGTGCGCGAATTGACCGTGCTGCTCGACAACCGCTTCGACCGGAAGCGTTCACCTCTGGTCGATCCTTCCTTCGACTTCTACAACTACGGCGGAATCACCCGGAGCGTCCGCGCATACGAGTTGCCCGAGGAGTGGATCGAGTTCTGCCACGTGACGCCGCTCGACCTTGAGGGCAACATCGAAGTCGAGGTGCGTTTCTCCGGCGCTCCGCTCCCGCTCGCGGTGGAAATCGACGGGGTTCCCATGGGAGAATTTTCAGGGACGCGCTTTCAACTCAAAGTCCCCTCCCCCACGCTCTGGAGCTGCGAATCCCCGAACTTGCATACGCTCTCGGTGGACAACGGCATGGACACACTTTGCGTCCGCTTCGGCATCCGGACCGTCGCCGCCGAAAAAGGAAAAATTCTGCTGAACGGCGAACCCGTCAAACTTCGCGGCGTCTGCCGTCACGACGCGCACCCGCAGTTCGGCCCCGCCCTGCCCTTCCAGCAGCTGGTACAGGACATCCGGCTGATCCGCGAACTCGGTTGCAACTTCGTGCGCGGCGCGCACTATCCGCAGGACCCGCGCTTCCTCGACCTCTGCGATGAAAACGGGCTGCTGGTGTTCGAAGAAAATCTCGGCTGGGGCCAGTCGGTCGATTATCTCACCGACCCGGAATTCATCCGCCTGCAGCTTGCTTCGATGGGGGAGATGATCGAGGCCAATTACAACCACCCCTGCGTCATCATCCGCGGCTTCCTCAACGAAGGCGAAAGCAACCGCGAAGAGGCGCGGAACTGTTACGAAACGCTGATCGCCGCCGCCCGCCGGGCCGACCCCTCGCGCCTGATCGCCTATGCCTCCAACAAATACCAAAAGGATCTCTTCCTGGCGGGGCTCGACGTGGTCTGCTTCAACCTCTACCCCGGTTGGTACGACGCGTTCGACAACGAAAATCTGCTGGAAGAAATCCTGCCGCGCATCGAATCGGAACTGACCTTCCTTCGCAACCGGCCCGATTTGCGCGATAAACCGTTCCTTATCTCCGAGATCGGGGCCGCCGCCCTCTACGGGTGGCGAGACCCCCTCGACGGCCCCTGGACGGAGGAGTTCCAGGCGGAATATATGAATATCGTCTGTCGCGAAGTCATGCGGAACGACTCCATCGCCGGAGTCGCCCTCTGGCAGTTCTGCGATTGCCGTACCTACAACTGCGGAAGGGCGCTCGGCCGCGCCCGCGCATTCAACAACAAAGGATTACTCGATGAATATCGCCGCCCCAAACGTGCTTATGAATCCGTCCGCGCCGCCTTCCACAGCAGGCTTGTGGCGCAAGATCACTCCGAATGACGGACACTACTTTTTCGGCTACTACGACCGCAACCCGTGGGATCACACCGGAACGCGCCACCTGACGCTGAAAGTTCCGCAGTGCGACCGGCTCCCGAAGCGCGGCGAGACCGCCGAAATCGGTTTTGTCGACATGACGAGCGGCAAATACGAGCCGCAGACTACAACCCGCTGCTGGAACCACCAGCAGGGGAGCATGGAGCTCTGGCTGCCGCATCGCCCCAACTGTTTCATCTACAACGATTATGATGAAGAGAACGACCGGATCGTCGCCCGGATTTTCGAAGTCGGGCGCGGGGTGGTCGGCCATTACGAACTGCCCGTCTACTCCATCTCCCCCGATGGCCGGTATGCCGCTTCGCTCAACTTCGGCCGCATCTGCCGCCGGGGCTACAGCTACGCCGACGCCGTGCTGCCGGAGGCGTTCCACCCCGATTACGACCGCGACGGAATCTTTCTTCTCGACCTTCACACCGGGGAGCACAAGCTTCTGGTCCCGTACCGCGAAATGCTCCGCATCTTCCCCGCCAAATATTTCCTCGAAGAGGCCTATATCTGGCTCAACCACATTATCTTCAACTGTGACGGGAGCAAGCTCCTCTGGCTGCTCCGCCACTGCCCGGATCCGCTGCGGCCGAAGTGGCAGACGCATATGTACACCAGCAACCTCGACGGTTCCGAATTGCGCTGTCCGCTGCCCGCCTTCTACTGGAATCCCAACCTGATCTCCCACCAGATCTGGGGACGAACACCGAATGAGATCCTGATCGACGCCAACTGGCAGGGCAAAGGCTTCGAATACGTGGTCTTCGACGAGCGCATCCTGCCGCTTCGGGCGGAACGGATCTCGCGCGGCGCGGGCGGCATGGCGCATCTGATTTTCTCGCCCGACGGCAGACATCTTCTGGCCGACTCCTACCCGGGGGACGACAATTGTCAGACGCTCCACCTGGCGGACGCCGCAACCGGCGAGCTCAAGCATCTCGGCGCCTTCCGTCACGAACGGGAGAAGGATTACCCGGTCGACACCCGGTGCGATTTGCACCCGAGATGGCGGCCGGACGGCAACGCGGTCACCGTCGACAGCATCCACGACGGCAGACGCGGCATCTATTTTATGGATCTCGAAGGGGTAAAACAATGAAAGAATTGCGATTCCGGCAGGTGCACCTCGACTACCACACCTCTCTACACATTCCGAACCTCGGCGTGGCATTCGATCCCGTTGCATGGCAGCGGATGCTCCAAACAGCGCATGTCGATTCAATCACCTGTTTCTCGGCCTGTCACCACGGCTGGAGTTACCACCCGACCGAAGTCGGGCGGATGCATCCCAATCTTGCGTTCAATCTGCTCCGCGCCCAGATCGACGCCTCGCACGCGATCGACGTCCGGGTGCCGGTTTATTTAAGCGGCGGCGTCAACAATCTCGTGGATTCCCTCCACCCCGGCTGGCGCGAAATCAAAGCCTCCGGCACTTATGCGGGCTGGGCGGTGAGCCCGTTCGAGGCGGGATTCCATAAGATGTGCCTCAACTCGCCCTACCGCGACTATTTCTGCAAGCAGGTCGAAGAGACGTTGCGCCTCTTCCCCGACGCGGACGGTATCTTCATCGACAGCATCAACCAGGGGGAGTGCTGCTGCCCGTACTGCCTCGCCGACATGGAACGCGAGGGATTCGACCCGGATTCCGCCGCCGACCGCGCCCGCTTCCGCAAACGGACCTTGCTCCGTTACTATCAACAGTGCGCCGAAACGGTGCGGAACATCGCCCCCGATATGCCGCTCTTTCACAACAGCGGGCACCTCACGGTCGGCAACCGCGAAATATTGCCCTATTTCAGTCACCTCGAGCTCGAATCGCTGCCGACCGGCGGCTGGGGCTACGACCACTTCCCGCTGTCGGCCGCCTACGGCCGGACGCTCGGCATGGATTTTCTCGGCATGACCGGAAAATTCCACACGGCATGGGGGGAATTCGGCGGTTTCAAGCACCCGAACGCCTTGCGTTACGAATGTTCCGCCATGCTGGCGCAGGGGGCAAAATGCAGCATCGGCGACCAGCTCCACCCCGCCGGCGCGCTGGATGAAAGCACCTATGAATTGATCGGCACGGCTTACGCCGAAGTGGAAGCCAAAGAGCCCTTCTGCCGGGGGGCGAAAAGCGCCGCCAACGTGGCGCTCCTCGCCGATCCGGCCAAGGCGGCGACCCGCGAGATGGTGACCTGCGAGACCGGCGCGTCGCGCTGGCTGCTCGAGAATCACATCTTCTTCGATCTCCTCGATTCAAAGGCCGAATTCGACGCTTACGACATCCTGATCCTGGCGGATGAGGTGCGGATCAATCCGGCGATGAAACAAAAGCTCGACGCATTTCTCACGCGCGGCGGCAAGCTGGTGCTTTCGGGAACCTCGGGCATGTGGCTCGACCGGGATGAATTCGCCTTCGACATCGGCGCGGAATATTGCGGCCCAAGCCCCTTCTGCCCCGACTACATCGAGAGCCGCCCGGAATTCGCCCCGGAGTTCGCAAAAACTCCCTTTGTGATGTACCACGCCTCACAGCGGATCAAGGCGCGCACGGGCAAATCCCTCGGCAGCATCCACGATCCCTATTTCAACCGGACGCACCGCCATTTCTGCTCCCATCAGCATGCGCCGCACCGCCCGGAAGCCTCGGGCTTCGACGCCGGGGTGATGACAAAACAGATCCTCTACTTCGCCCACCCGGTCTTCCTGCTGTACGCGGGGTATGGGGCGGCGACGCTGCGACAATTCGTGCGGAACGCCTTTTTCGCCTTCGCGGGCGATCAACTGCCGGTGCATTGCAGCCTCCCGTCGCAAGGGCGGATGACACTGCTGAAACAGGAAAAACGCTATATTCTGCATCTCCTGTACGGCAATCTCATTCTGCGCGGCAGCCATCTCCCCGGGGCTCCGGGGTGCCGCGACACGGCGCCCCTCGAAGTCATCGAGGAATTGACTCCGCTGCATGATGTGACCGCCTCGGTGAAGCTGCCCGAAACCATCACCCGTGTAACGCTGGAACCGCAAGGGGTGGAAATTCCCTTCGAACGAACCGCGGACGGGCGCTATCAAATCAAAGTGGATCAACTGCTCTGCCATCAGATGGTGGTATTCGCATAACGGAGCGCTATTTGCCGCAGGTGGCGACGTACTCGCGGTATTCGAGCGGCGTCTTCCCCGTCACCGACCTGAACACGGTACAGAAATAACTGGTTGAACTGAAGCCGGCTTCGGCGGCGACCTGCGAAAGCGGCATCTCGTAGCGGGCCAGCTGCCGGCAGGCGTACTGTACGCGCATCCGGGTCAGGAAATCCCCCGGGGACATCCCCAGCTCCTTCCGGAACAACATCCGGAGCCGGGACTCTCCGAGCCCGACCGCACGGGCGATATCGTCGACGCCGATGTTGACCGCCAGATTCTGCAAAATGAACCGGCGGCACTCCAGCAAACGCGGATCCCGGACCGGATCCTGCGAGGCGGCGCAACAGCGCTTCTGCTGCGCCAGCAGGGCGAACACCAGCTTCAACAAGGCGGCCGCTCCGGCGGCGGCCGCCGCCTTGTTGTGCTCCGACAATGCGGCCAGCGCCCGGAGCTGCGGCAGAAACAGCTCCGCCGAGGGCAACCGCTGGAACGGCGAGTTGAAGTTGCGGAACCGGTTCTCTTTCATGATATTCTCGCAGAGGGCGTGAATGTTGTAGTGGCTGGAGAAACGGGCGTCCTCCGCCAGCTCGATCGTATGCGGCACGAATTCGGGAATGATGACGAACTCCCCCCGCCGGAGAACCCGGCTCTCCCCATCGACGGTGAACTTCAATGCCCCGGAGTTGACGAAGCAGCAGTAGTTGTCGTTGATCTTCCGCTCCGGCACCTGCCAAGAGCCGTGGCACTCCCACAGCTTCACCCCCAGAACCACCGGGTTGAATTCCAGGACGGCGGCCAGTCCGGCCAATGTCTCCGGAGAATATTCGCCGTTCAACCGGATTTTGCTCTCGTACCGGGTCATATCCCCCCTCGAAAGTTACAATGAATTCTCGTTTTTTGAAATTGAAACCCCTGATACAATATCTTATATTAGAAGGGAAGTCAAGAAAAAAAGCGATTTTCAATTGCCGATTTCTGAAAAAATAGTGCAATGGGAGGAGAAAACCCGGATGAACATGAACCGAACCGCCTGCTGGATGATCTGCTGCCTCGGCTTGACGCTTTCCCCGGGGGCGGAAGAGTTGCTTTCCCTCTCCGGAGAGTGGAAATTCTCCGGCATCTTCTACGACGACGCCCGCTATCCGCTGCAGGCGCTGCCCGCCGGATATGAACGCGAAACGTTCGACGACTCCGGCTGGTCGACCCGGAGCGTTCCCGGCAACTGGCGCGAAACCGACGCCGAAGCACGCAACCGGGCGTACATGACCGGCGTCTACCGCCGCAGCGTGGAACTGCCCGCTCCGGAAAAGGGGATGCGGACATTGCTCTGTTTCGGCGGCTCCGCCTACGACACCACCGTCTATATCAACGGCAAGCAGGCGGGGTTTCACCGCGGCGCTTTCGCGGCCTTCGAACTCGACATCACCCCCTGCCTGCGGCCGGGCCTGAACCAGTTCACCATCCGCTGCGACTTCACCAATGATAAAACCCGGCGCGCGGTCCTTCTGGTCTATCCCTTCCCCGGCGATCGCGCCGGACTGTGGGGGCCGCTTCACCTCGTCCGGGTGCCGGAAACCTACATCGAACAGGTGCTGATCGATCCCGAGCCCGCCACCGGTTCGCTGCGGATGCAATTGCGCATCCGCAATCAATCCGGGCGCGAACTCACGCTGCCGCTGTCGGCGAAGGCCGCGAACCGGGAGGGAGCCGCCCGGGGAACGCTCCCGGTGCGGAACGTCACCCTGAAACCCGGTTTCCAGGTGCTGACCGCGACGATGAAGCTGCAATCCCCCGAACTCTGGTCCCCGGAGCACCCGGAGCTGCTGAACCTGACAGCCGCGCTCGGTCCCCATACCCGCCGGGAACGCTTCGGCTTCAGCCGCTTCCAACGGGCGGAGGATCGCTTTCTCTTCAACGGCCGCCCGATTTTCCTGGCCGCCCGGTATATCCCCGGCCTCTGGGTTCCCAATGCGGGCGTCCGGCGCTGGGCCGCTTTTTCGATGCCGGAGGCGGAGCAGAAGAAATTGCTCCGGGAGCTGATCGACCGCCAGAAGCCGGACCGGGTCAACATGCTGCGCACCCACCCCGGAGAACCCGGTCCCAAATGGGTCTATGACACCGCCGACGAAGCCGGCATCCTGATCTATTCCGAATGGAGCAACCACGCCGTCGGCAAGCTCCTACGCGACGAATACCTGGACGATTGCATCGACGAGATGCTCGAATGGCTGCGCATGGTCTACAACAACCCCTCGGTGGTCATGCATTCGCTGGCCAACGAATCCAACGGCGTCCGCCAGCAGGAGGCCGTCTACCGGCGGTTGAAAGCCGAATTGGGCGACCGCTTCGTAATCTGCAATACCGGGGGCTTCCTGCCGCTGATCACCGGCCCGGTTCCGAACGCGCCGCCGACCGATGTGGCGGACATCCACAACTATGTCGGCATGAGCTTCCGCAGCATGGCCGGTCCCGAGAAGACCTCCTGGCAGGATATGTGCAAGGTGACGATGGCGTGTTACGAGCACGCCCTCCGCTCCTGGCCGGGGGAGAAGCTGCCCCTCATCGGCATGGAAAATCCCGGCGGCAACTGGCGGCACGCCCAAATCGGCAAAAAGGAGGACTATCAGGACGCTTCCGGGAATTATCCGCCCGACGCCTATCTGCGTGCCAAAGATCTCTCCGAACGCCAGGGGGCGCTGTCGCTGGGCGCCTGGGATATGAAGAACGCATCGCTGGCCGAACGCTTCGCCGGGAGGGATGTTTACCTCAACATCCTCAACAAGATCATCAAACGTTCCGCCGAAGGCCGAAGGCTGGCTCCCGCCATCCGGGGACTCTGCATCGACTCCGCCGACGCCCAGAGCCCGATGCATTACCTGATCTACCAGCCGATCCTCGTCTGCAGCAAGGGGTTCGATTTCAAATACCTCGCCGGGGATGAACGGCAGCTGACGTTCGTCGTGATCAACGACTCGCCGAACGACCTGCCCGGCGGTGAAATCCGCTGGAGGTTGCGCGCCGGGGACGGTAAATTCCCGGATCTGCGCGACCTGATTCCCACCGAACCGCTTCTCGAAGGCGGCGCCGACATCGGCGCGCGGCTGCCCGCCGGCGACCGCCGGGAAATCACGCTCACCGTCAAGCTGCCCGGCGAGCTGCCGACCGGCGACTACCGGCTCGATCTCGAGCTGGTCGCGGCAGGAAAAACCGTCAGCGCCAACTACTACCCCTGTTATATCGGCAACCCCGCCGACTGGGAAAAACTCACTCTCCCGCCGAAACGCCGGATCGCGCTGTGGGCGAAGGAACCGGGGTTGACCGGCAAAGTGCTGAAGGATTTCGGCGTTCCGTACCGGCTGATTCCGCCGGAGACGCCGGTGGCGGAACTGCCCGGGCTCCTCGCCCTTTGCGACGCGCTCCTGGTGCCGCCCTTCACCCTGTCGCCCGATGCCCCCGAGAGCCGCCACGGAAGCACCTTGCGGCGCTACCTGGAGAGCGGCGGCGAAATCCTGTCGCTGGAAACCCGGGGAACCGGCACGCTGCCGTGGGCGCCGGAGTGGGAGCTCGGCAACGAAGGCGGCACCTGGTATGTCGACATCGGTCCGGGCATGGGCCACGAAGTTTTCGCCGGCCTCGAGCAGCACCACTTCGACTCCTGGAACGGAAACTCCGGTTACCTCGCCGATGTGATGGTGCTGCCGATGAACGTCAACATGCTGGCGGCGGGGGCCTGCGTCCAGACCGACCAGCTCGGAGCTCCGGTGCTCGAGGCGAAGATCGGCAAGGGGCGGGTCATGGTTTCGCAGCTTCTCGCCCTGGCCCGCTACCGGAACGATCCGGCGGCGACGCGCTACCTCCACTCTCTGCTCAAGTATTTTCTGACCCGTCCCGTGGCGGCGACCGTCAAAGTGCTGGAATCCGGCCGGAAACTCTCTTTTGAGGTGGATTCGCGCACATGCTTCTATGTCGACCTTCGCAAATTCGCCAACCGGGGCTTCACCGAACATGTTCCCGGCGACGGTCTCGGCTGGTCCGGGCAGGGAAACAACGACCTGCGCCATAGTCCCGCGGGGCTCGACGACGAAGACCGGCGCGTCTGGGATATCGCCTATGACGCCGGGCTGCGCGACAAGCAGTTGTTCCGCGGCGTGCCGTTCGCGGTCATCCCGGGCAAGGAGAACCGGGGCAAAAGCTGCATCATGCTGAAGGGAGAGCATCGGCCGGATTATCCCGCGGAAGTATTGGGAATTCCGATCGGGCGCAAGGCGAAAGAGCTTTATTTCCTCCACACCTCCTGCTTCGGCAACAACCGCCGGGAGGTTGCGCGCTACGTGCTCCATTACACCGACGGTTCCCGATTCGATATTCCCCTGCGGGGCGGCAGGGAGATCGCCGACTGGTGGGCTCCCCGTCACCTGGAAAACGCGATGCTGGCCTGGAGCGGCATCAATCCGGCCTCGCGTCAAAACGTGGGGGTCTACGCCTTCGAATTCAAGAATCCGCATCCGGAAAAAGAGATCGCCGCGTTGGATTTCATC
>JAVBSA010000430.1:0-5464 GCA_031556915.1 Victivallis sp. | reverse complement strand
TTCCGGTAACGCCCGGCCCCGCCTCTTACACGCCGGAGAGCTTTGATAAACTCAATCCCGATTTCGGCAACTGGCAGGATTATGAAACAGCCGTGAAATCCCTCAAAGCACACGGATTGAACGTCCTGCAGGACGTTTGCCCGCACGGCTACGACCTGCCGCTGCTTTCGGAGCGTCCCGTGCTGGAAGACGGCACATTTCTGGCCAAACGCTCCGCGGATTTCAACAGCCGCACCTGGAACGAAACGCTCCGCGCCATGGCGGAACGCTATCTCGCCGCGGGCGTCATGGGCTTCCGGGTGGATGCACCGGCGGGAACCATGTTCGGGACGAACTGGCGAAAAGAAGGCTTTCCCGCTCAAAAAACCTCTTTCACCCACGTGGACGACGTCCGGAAACCGGTGGATCAACGGCGGAAAATTCCGATTTCACAGGAGCAGTGGCATGAATTGACCGGCGCCGGCAACGGCACGGTCCCGCCGCTCGGATACGAACGCGCCAGCCTTGCCTCGATCGCCGGCGGCCGCCGGGTTTCCCGCACCTATATGGAAGCGGCGGAACGCTCCGGCGCCGACCGCGCCGTATTGCTCGAAGCACCCGGTTTGGAGATGTCGTCCGTCGGGCACCTGACCTACGATATCCGTTACTCTTACCTGCCGGGCAAATTCCGGGATATGGCTCCCGCCGACTTCGTCCGCGAATTGGCGCTTTATCTGGAAGAACAGAGTTACACCGAAGCGCCCGGCGCTTTCTTCATGCGCTACACCGACTGCAATGACGACCGGACGCTCGACCTGGAACTCGGGCCGGCGGGCAACCGGGCCATGCTCGCTTTGCGTTACCTGATCCGGGGAGTTCCGATGGTCTATGAAGCGGCCGATCTCGGACATGGGAATTTTATCCGGCAGCTCGCCGCTTACCGGCGCTTTTACCCGGAACTCGCCCGCGGAGACGCCGGATACCGCGTCGCGCCGGGAGCGCCCGAAGTCCTTCTGATCGAACGCCGCCTGAATGGGAAAGCGGTTCTCGCGGCGGTCAACTTTTCCGGCAAACGCCAAACGCTCGAACTCCCGCTGCTGTCGGAGTGGAAAGAACCGGTATTGTTCAATGCCTGGAACCGCGAATCCCCGGTCGTTTCCCAGGAGAAAAAAAGCCTCTCCGTCGAGGTCGGCCCCTTCCAATACGCGCTGATCGCCGACCGCCTTCCCCCGGCGGGGCCGGTATCCGGCGGTAGTGTTTCCGCATCGCCGGTTCTTCGCACCGGCGACGCCTGGGGCAACCGGGAATATGAAATCACGCTCGACCGCGCCACCGGGCTGCCCGGTAAACTGCGTCTGCAAAAGGCTGTTTTCGACGCACCGCTCGATTTGATCCTGCCGCATGCGAACGCGGTTCCGGTTCCCCGGATCACAGCGGATGAGACGGGTTGGCGAAGCGTCTGGGATTACCCGGACAAAACGAACTTCGAGCTTTCCATCCGGGCGGAAGCCGACGGAACCCGGCTGTACGCTTCCGGTTCGCACCCCGATGTGAAACTTCTGATCTCGTCTCCTCCGGGCACATTTCAGGCCGACGGAGCGGATCTGTTGTTCGACGACACGATTTCGGCCCGTTTTGCAGCGGCCCGCCCGGTCCGCACCTTGTTCGACGACCAATGGGAACGGCGGCCGGAAGACAACACCCGGATTTTCAACTCGCGGATTCACCCGCTGAACCCGGTGAAACCGGAGGTCCGCTGCTTCCCGGGAGACACAGGTTTGTCCGTCGCATGGAAAGGAAACCGGGATCTCGCCGTATACCGGAACTGGAACAACCGCCCCGGAATCCATCTGCTGTTCTCCGGCGAAGGCGCTTACGAGATGACCTTGCGCCCCGTCGGCAAGCTCCTGAGCACCGGGCGGCAGGAGCAAAATTTCCGGTTCGGTGAATGGACCTTGACCCGGAGCGGAATCTTCTGGCGGCTCGAAAGCTCCCGGTACCGGCTCACCCTGGATCGGAACGGCGGCGGCGTCAAAGAGCTTTTCGACAAAGCAGCCGAAAAAACATTGCAGCGCGAAAGCGACGTCGAATTCAGCTTGAATCCCGGCGGCAAATTCCACACTTCGTTCGATTACGAAACCGAGTGCCGCATTCTGCCGGAAGAAGACGGGATGACGCTGCAATTCGTTTCCTGCCCGCGCCGGCTGAAGATCCGCGATATCCGCCCGCCGTTCCCGGCGACGTCGGTTCTGCAATACCGGTTTGCTTCCGCGGATGAAATTCCCGTCACCTGGCGTTTCCTGTCGCCGGTGGCGGCCATGGCCGCGCCCGCGAAGCTGAAGCTCGGCGCGGAGACCGTTCGAACCGGCGGAATTCTGCCGCAACTGGAATATACGGCAGAATTCAAGTTGACGGATTTCCCCCTGAAAGTGGAACAGTCGCAGCGGCCGGTTGCCGCGCCGGAAGCCGTGGATTTCTCCGCCGTCGCGCTGCGCCGCAGCACGGCAACCGGCGGCGCGGTCGAATGGAGTGACATGTACGTCAACCGGGATCGGATGTTCCTGACCCAATATTCCAGCTACGCCTGCCCGATGCCGGATGGAACGGCGGCCTGGGAGATGCGCTTCCCGTATGCCGTACTGAAGCAGAGCTTGTCGCCCGCCCGGCTGGAGCCGGGTAAATATTCCTGCAAGGTAGTCTATCGCTGCGAAAATTTGAGCAAATCCGCGCCGTTCTCATTTCTGGTCGGGTACACGACGCCGGAGGGTAAAACCATTTCCGTCTCGAAACAGCTCAAGCTCTCCGGCACCACGGCAGGCTGGCAGAGCTGCGTGATCGAACTGCCGGTCGCGGAGAACGCCATTGCGCCCCATCTCCGGCTGACGCTGAACTGCGAACCCGGCGGACGGCTCCTCATCCGATCCATCGACCTGGCAAAGGAGTAAGATGAACTTGAAAGCTCTGTTTTATCTGCCGCTGCTGCTGTATCTCACGGGTTGTGTGAATCCAGCCGACCGCGAGCTGGAAAAGGAACTCGTTTTCCGGTACAATCAGCGGCAGGGGAAACCGTATGAATGGAAAGCCAAACAGCTGCGGCGCTGTTGGTATCAGCTCCTCCGTTCCGACCTGCTGAAGAAAGACAACGGTTCCCCCGCCGAAATGCGGGGCCACCTGAAGCAATTGCTCGCCGAAATCGAACTCGGCAAAAACTGGCCGGAACCGCGTGAAATTGCAATTCCGCACTGCCGCCGCGCGCCGGTGATCGACGGCAGGATCGATGAGGAGGAATGGCAGGAAGCGCTGACCTTCCGGGGCGAATACGGCCTGAATCGCCGCGAGAGGGAGGAGAACGACTCCGTCTGGCGGATCATGTACGATTCGCAATGGATCTATTTCAGCGCGGAATTCACCGACCCGGACATCATCGTATCGACGGAACACCCGTATTATCATGATTCCCTCGAGCTTTTCCTGGAACCGGACCCGCGCCTTCAGACTTATGTCGAACTGGTGCTGCCGCCGGGTCCGCCGCCCCATACGACGCTATGCCACTATTCACACGGAGAGGCTTTTCAGTTCAAGGTGTATGAATTCCCGTCGCTGGATGTCCGGACAAAAATTACCCCCGGAGGTTTTCTGGTCGAAGGAAAGATCGGTTTTCGCGACCTGCCGGGCTACTTTCTCGGCAACGAAGCCAAAGCGGGCGAACACCTGAACTTCATGTTCGTCAGGACGCGGAAAGACGGAACACATTTTTCCATCGCCACACCGGAACCGCTGCTTTATGACGGTCATAATACATTCGGATATTTACGGGGATATTTACAACCAACCATAACGGGGGAATCGAACTGATGAAACAAAAGAATTTCACATTGATTGAATTGCTGGTGGTTATCGCGATCATCGCCATCCTGGCGTCGATGCTGCTGCCGGCGTTGAACAGCGCCCGTGAATCGGCGCGGCGCACCGCCTGCCTCAACAACCTGAAACAGACGGGCCTCGCCTTTGCACTCTATGTCGATGAATCGGACGGCTGGTGTTACAACGTCATATACTCCGGTTTCTTCTTCAACGTCGTGGAAAAAGGGCCGTATGCCGCCACGCCCGGCGTTACCCTGAAAATCGAGCGCCCGGACATCAAGGGCCCCTATCTCTGCCCCTCGGCCTCGCCGGTGGACGGCGTCACCGCCTATCGAAGCACCTATCAGCTGACCCAGGGGCGCACCGACAGCTTTGGCGGCAATCAGGGCGGCAGTTTCTTCTACAGCGGCAGCACGCTGACCATCCGCAAGCTCAACCAGATCAAGGACAGCTCGGTCATTTTCATCGAGAAGTACCTGACCACCATCTCCACTGCTCCCGGAATCGGTACGGCCAACCACGGAAACTCCATCGAGTATTACACCAACAACCATCTCACGAATCCGAACGACTGCGCCGCTTTTCTGCATCATCAGGGCAAGGCGAATTTTCTCTACAAAGACGGCCATGTTGAAACCCACCGGGCGGGTACGCAGTTCACCCAACAATGGACCAACCAATGATCGCACGCTTTTTTCTGCTGACGCTCCTCATCCCGGCATTAAGCGCCGGGGAATGGGTCTGGGACCAGGCCTCCCATTGCACCTGGCGCGAAGAGGGCGGCGTCCTCTTCTTCCGGTTGGCCAGGGCGGAGAAGCTCGACGCCCTCGTCGGGCGGAGCATCAAACAGGTCGAGCCCGGGAAAGAGGTCGAATTCAGCGCGGAAATCACCGCACCCCAACGGCGGATGGTCTGTTTGCAGGCCAAGCTCTACCGCTCCGGCAAAGAGCTCCGGCGCGTCAGCTCCGAATGGAACCGTTCGCGGGAAGAAGCCATGACACTCCGCTTCAACACCGGAGAAGCCGACCGGATCGAACTCCTGTTCCGGATTCCGAAAGCCGAAGCCAATCTCGGGCGGGAAGCGACCGCCAAAGCCTTTTATTTCGGCCCCCCGCGCCCAGCCGCTACCGCTCCCCGGCTGGAAATCACCCCCGGCTATCAAAGCTGCGCCGTCAGCTTGAACCACTGCAAGGCGGTCGATTACCCGGAGATTTCGGGGGAGCTCTTCTATCGCCCTGCCGGAGACGCGGAGTGGGTCGCCGCTCCCGCCCCGGTCTTGATCCGCCACGAAAAAAGCCTCCGCGCCTCGCTCCTCGACCTCGAGGAGGACCGCGGTTATGAGCTCAAACTCACGGTAAACGACAAGGGGGAACGCGAGGAATTCATCCGAAGTTTCCGGACGCTCGGCGCGGAACTCCCGATCGCAAAAACCATTCAAATCACCTCCTCCGCCCCATTCAATCCGGAATCGGGAACTCCTTCCGGTTACGTACGTTACACAGCTCCATCCGGATTCGTCTTCGATCCGGGCAAGCAGCCGGAGGAAGCCATTTTGATCGACGGGGGATCTTATATCATTCTCGACGGGCTGACGGTTCGCGGAGGGAAAAAGCATGGCGTC
>JAVBSA010000324.1:0-3162 GCA_031556915.1 Victivallis sp. | reverse complement strand
AGCCTCGAATGCTCCGGCGAAATTCCGGGAATTGATCGCTTCACTCGCTCAACGCGAACGAGTCGTCATCCTGATTGATGAATACGATAAACCGATTCTGAGCAATGCCATCAAGCCGCGTGTTCAGGAGATTCTGGCGATTCTGAAGGACTTTTATTCGATCATCAAAGCGACGGAATCGCAGCAGCGTTTTGCGCTCCTGACCGGAGTGAGCAAATTTTCGCATGTGTCGATCTTCTCCGATTTGAACAACCTGACCGACATCACAATGAGCGCCGATTACGCCTGTCTGCTCGGGTATACGCAGGAAGAACTGGAGACCAACTTTGCCGATCGGATCGACCGGCTCAATCAGCCGCGGGCCGAGTTTCTGCGGGAGTTGAAGGAATGGTATAACGGTTACCGGTTTGAAGAGATGGCCCCGACAGTTTACAATCCCGTCTCTGTCGCCCAGTTTTTCATCAACGGCGGCAAGTTCAGCAATTATTGGTTCGCGACCGGAACCCCGACGTTCCTGCTGGAATTGGTCAAGAAAACAGATTTCAACTTCGAGGATATATTGACCCGTCCGGTCGACCAACTGGCGTTCGCCGCCTATGAAATCGACAAGCTCGAGCCGCTGTCGCTGCTGCTGCAGACCGGTTACCTCACGATCAAATCCCTGGAAATGAGATTCGGCATGCCGTACTATTGGCTCGACTTCCCCAATAAAGAGGTGAAGTACGCATTCAACACCTATCTGCTGAACTCCTATACGGGGGAGCCGGTCACCGGCATCGGCAGTTTTTGCGGACGCTTCGCCGACGCGCTTCAACGCGGAGCCGTCGAGGAGTTTATGAAGCTGCTGCAAACCTTTTTCGCCAATATCCCGTATGATATTCATGTGCGGGCCGAAAAACATTTTCAGGCGATTTTCTACGTGCTGTTCAAACTGCTCGGCATCTATATCGAAGCGGAAGCGCGCACCAACGACGGCCGGATCGACGCGATGGCCCGGATCGGCGAGTGGACTTACCTTTTTGAGTTCAAGCTCGACAAGGACGCCGATGCGGCTTTGGCGCAGATTCGGGAGAAGGAGTATTTCAAGAAATACGAAGCAACTTCCGGCCATCTCGTGCTGGTCGGAGCCAATTTCGATTTCACCCGGGGACAGTTGACGGACTGGCGCTCGGAACCGATGCGCTGACAGTCAGTACGATTCGATGAACGATTCAACGGTATGGCCGTAAGAGAGGAGATGGCGTCATGAAAATTCTCCGGCGAATGATCGTGCGTTTGACCTTTTTTCGCTGTTCTGTTTTTGTGGGATTGCTCCTGTTTTACGCCATTGTCACAGGCATTTTGACGCCGGAAATATTATGGGGGCGTCAAAAGGCAAGTTCATACTCCCCCGGGGAAGCAATACAACAGATGCCGCTGGAACGTTGGGGCAGTTTCGTTTTCCTTCTGATCGGCTCATGCTTGATCTGGTTGCCCAAACCGTCGACAAACGAAACAACGAAGTAACCGTTACTTCCGGTATGCCATCTCTCCGCCCGCCATGGTAAGCAGGATTCCTCTTGCCGGGGTGTGCGGAGCCGCAAAGTCGGCGGCTCCGTCCACCTCTTCGGGATCGAATGCGGTCAGGTCGGCGGATCCTCCCGGAACTATTTTGCCGTAAGGCAGTTGAAAGGTGTCGGCCGGCAAACCGGTCATGCGGCGCACCGCTTCTTCGATCGGTGCATTCATCTCCAGCAGCAACCGCAGGAAACGCGCCGCCGAACCGAAGGCGCGCGGGTGGCTCCGCCCGATCGAGTAATCCATCGGGCGCGCGTTCTCATCGCTCCCCATCATGCAATAAGGCAATCGCAGAATGCGTTTCATGTTTTCTTCGGACATCCCCGCGAACGCGGCGGCGCAGCCGGGCGCGTCGGCGCGCAGCAGTTCCACAGTAAGCCTGGCAGGGGAGAGTCCACGCCGTTCCGCTTCCGCTGCAAGCGGCACCCCCTGTTTGATCAGGGTGACGCTCTTCCAATCGCGCTCCGAAGCGTCAAGCAGCGACTCCACCTCGGCGGCGGCCTGCGGATCTTTGAGTTCCCGCATCAGCGTCACATCGTCCATATCACCGTAACGCCCCGGCAGGATAACGCTCAACTGCGTCATCGATTGCGTGTAGGGGTAGCGGTCGACGGTCACGGAGATCCCGGATTCTTCAATCAGGGCGATCGCTTCGTCGAGCTTATGCCAGTTTGCCTTGCCCGCCGTCTTGAAGTGGCTGATCTGCAAGCGCTTCAATCCTGCCGCGCGGACAATTTCCAGCGTCTCGCGGATGGATTCCAGCAGCTCGTTCCCTTCGCTCCTCAAATGAGTCGCATAAATTTTATTGTGCTTTGCCACCACGCGGAGGAGTTCCGTGATTTCATCGGGAGCGGCGAATTTGCCCGGTACGTAAAGAAGCCCGCTCGACAGCCCGAGCGCGCCCGCCGTTAACTCTTTGTCTAGCAGACGCTTCATCTCTTCCAGCTGCGCGCGCGATACTTCCCGTTCCTCATAGCCCGCCACGGCGGCGCGGAGCGTGTTGTGACCGACCAGCGCTTCGGCGCGGAAATGGCTCTTCCGCTTCGACTTCCACCCGGTATAATCGTTCCATGAAATCGGCGTATGATATTGCGCCCAAAGCTCATCGAGATGCTCCCGGTTGCATTCCGAAACGGGGAAGGGGGACAGCCCGCAGTTTCCCATGATTTCACAGGTGATCCCCTGTGAAACCTTGCCGAACGCCTCCGGGTGCGCCAACAACGACAAATCGGAGTGGCCGTGCGCGTCGATGAACCCCGGTGCAAGAATTTTCTTCCCGAGATTGATCGTCCGGTCGGCGGAAGAGGAACCGGTGATCTCCGGTTCGACCGCGACAATCCGGTTTCCCTTTGTCAGCACGGCCGCCTTGCGCAGCGGTTTCCCGCTGCCGTCGGCGAGGTAACAGTTGCGGAACAGCGTTTTCATTTGAGGAGCTTATAAACCCGGACGAATTCCGAAATGCTCCACGCCTGGGCGAGACATCCGCCCGCCCTGTGGGGCCGGTTGCCGTCGGCGACCTCCGGCAGTTCGCCGGGAACGCCATGCTCGAAATATTCCTTCATCGAAAGCAGAATCGCCATCGCCCGCTTTTTCATCGACCGCCCG
>JAVBSA010000620.1:0-2600 GCA_031556915.1 Victivallis sp. | reverse complement strand
GTCAAAAAAATGGCATTACCAGTTAAGTGAAGAGCATTGCTCCTAGTAGACGGAGATGACGGCCATGAGGACGAGGGGCTCGTTGCCGATGCAGCTGATGGCGTGACCGTCTCCGTTGCCGGTGAGGATGGTGTCGCCGGGGCCGAGTTCGGTGATTTCACCGTTGTCGTCGGCTTCGGCGCGGCCGCTCAGGATGACGAAGACTTCGTCTTCGGCGTCGTGCGGATGGAATCCGATGGAGCAACCGGGGTTGATGGTCATGCGTGAGAACAGCCGGTTTTTGGATCGCATTTCGGAATTCGGGGACCAGAATTCTTCAATTTTGACTTCCCCTTTGCCGCCGCGCATTTCTTTGCGGATTTCGGTTCTGTATTCTCCGTTCCGACGAATCATCTTATTTCACAGCTCCAAAAATATTTCCGTATTTCTGTTCATTGAGTGCTTCGATATAGGCGGCGACCTTGGTTTCGGTGCTGCATGGGTCGATGGTCGGGTCGACGCAATCGCCGTCGAGCAGCAGCAAGGGGATCGCCGCTTTATTGAGTTCTTCGCGCAGGTGTTTCACGAGGGAAGCGTCCGCCATCGAACAGCGGCCGAAACCGTGGTTGTAGAGGATGCACCCGTTATACCGTACGATGGGAGCTTGTTCGACGATGGTTTTGACGCGCTGGGCGGGGTCCATGAATCCGACCGTCAGGATTTTGCGCGCCAGCGACCGGTAGGGATCTGCCGTGTCGAGCGGCTGCCAGCCGACGTAGTTGACTTCTTCGAAGACGATCGGCGCGCGCCTTGTCACTTCGATATAGTCCAGCAGCGCGGTATCGTAGAAGGGGGGCAGATGCAGCCACAGCAGCCGGTGGGTATCTTCGACCTTGACGGAATCGCCGATTTCCTCGCGGATCCGGAGCAGTTCTTCGTAGAATTTCTTCTGGATTTCGGTCAATTCCGGCCGCCCCCAGAGCTGGCTGAAAATGGTGGCGAAATAGATCGCCTGGGCGCCCCGGATGAGCGGCGGGCTGTCGTGCCGGAGCTGGTTGGCGAGCAGCGAATAATGCCTTGACTCGTTGGAGTGTTCGCATGCTTCGGCGAGGCGTTTCGGATCCATCTTGAGATTCATCGCCTTTTCCATCTCGCGGACGGAACGCTCCAGTTCTTCGGCGAGGTGTTCGACAGCCTGTTCGTCTTCGGCGCCGGTCGCCGGGGTCTGCAGAGAGACGAAGCGGTCGCTGAGCCCGTAGTTGCGGCCGAGGTCGCGGAAGACGCGTTCCCCCTGCTGGCAGGGCTGTGAAGTCGAGACGCCGAAGGCCGGACGCGGCAGCTCGGATCCTTCCAGTACGCGGAGGAACGAACAGGTTTCGCCGGAGAATCCTTTGCAGGCCGCCTTGTCGAACGCCTTCTTGATTTTATGCTGGCTGCGGGCGAAAAGCGCCGCGTAAGTTTCGAGCGTCAGGGAGCGGCAGCCGAGGGCGTTCAGCACTTCGGTCGGGAAAAAGAGGTTGCGCCACACCAACGGCTCCGGCCCGCGCGAAAGGAAATCCTTGCGCGTCGCTTTGGCGCGGAGATTGATCGATTCGAGCTTGCGTTCAACAGGCGGCAGCCCGGCTTCGAGGTCGAGTTTGCCTTTGAGCTGATGAAACTGCCGTGCGAGGCAGGCGGAACCGAGGGCACCCATGACGCCGTGCAATTCCGGGGTGATGATATTGTTCCCGGTGATTTCCTTGAGGTAATGCGCCACGGCCCGGTTGTAGGCGACGCCGCCCTGGAAGACGATATCTCCCTTGTAGTCGAGGAACAGTTCGCCGACGCCCGACATGATGGTGCGCGCCTGCGCCCGGCAGGCGCCGCCGATGATATCCCCCATCGGGAAGCGGTTTTTGAATTTATTGATGCTGGTCGCCGAAAGCACGGCGCAGACGCTGGAGAATTCGAGGTCGCTGCCGTAGTTGGCGCGATCCGCCATTTCCTCCACGGGAACATTGAGTTTGACCGCCACGCTGTCGAGGAACGCTCCGGTTCCCGCGGCGCAGATTCCGCTCATCTTATAGTTCCACATCTTCATATTTTCGTTGAAGACCATCGCCTTGCTGTCCTGCCCGCCGACGTCGAGGATCGCTTTGCAGTCGGGGTAATAGTGGCGGGCGCCCGCCACGTGGGCGGTCACTTCGCTCACCTGAAAATCGTAGGGGAGAAAGTCGCGGGTGTCTTCGACGATCTGGCTGCCGGTGACGACCGTACAGGTGATCGAGCCGACTCCTTTGACGCCCGCGTCCATCAGGAACTTGTCCACGGTCTGCCGGAGCTGGCCGAAGTTGCATGCGCCGCATTTGGCGCACACACCCGAGCAGCGGACACGGCCGGTATCGACCGGGCGGGTTCGACGGTAAAGCGCCTGACGGACCTGGCCCCGATCGTTCAGAAGCACCGCCTTGAACGTGGTGGAACCCAGGTCGATTCCGAGATAAAGATTTTCCATGTCTGGCAAACCGGTAGTTGGCGCCGGCCGGAAGAATTGGCAATTTAGGCGCGCAGATATTAATTCAATAAAATTCGTAACGATTACTATACATCATATTTCGTTTTTTTTCCACTTTCGCAGTGGA